>DATIQP010000108.1:0-2181 GCA_035470765.1 Polyangiaceae bacterium
TCCTTGGGGATCTCCTGGTAGTGCGCCGGCACCATCTTGTCGCGCGCGGGCAGGTTCACCCAGATCTGGAAGCCGTGCAGGCGGCCGCCCTCGCGCATGATGCGCTCGCTCGGAAGCTCCGAGTGGACGACGCCGCGGCCCGCGGTCATCCACTGCACGTCGCCCGGTCCGAGCTTGCCTCGGTGGCCGGCCGAGTCGGCGTGCTGCATCTCGCCGCTGAGCAGGTAGGTGACCGTCTCGAAGCCGCGGTGGGGATGATCGGGCGCGCCGATGGCCTCGCCCGGCGAGTACTCCGAGGGGCCCATCTCGTCGAGGAGCAGGAACGGGTCGAGCTCGCGCGCGCCGGCGGACGGGAACGGCCGGCGCACGACGAAGCCTCCGCCTTCGAGCTGGCGGTGGGCGGTGATGACGTCCTTGACCTTGCGAATCATGACCATGTCCCGAAGCTAAGCAGCTCTCGGGCCAAGCCAAGGACGCGCGAGGACAACGAGGCGTTGCGCCACGAGCAACGACGCTCCGCCGCGAAACTTGGCCGCCGGAGCCGCGCCCGGCCAGGATCTGCGCGGTGGCGCGCAACCAGGAGCCGTCGGACATCGTGGTCGTCGGAGCGAGGGCGCATCCGCTGCGCGACGCCTACCACCTGCTCTTGCGCATGCGCTGGCCGGGCGTGCTCGGCTTCATCGCGGCGCTCTTCCTCTCGCTGAACCTGATCTTCGCGTGCGTGTACGCGGTCACGGGCGGGATCGTCGGCGCCCAGCCGGGCTCGCTCCGCGACGCGTTCTTCTTCAGCGTCCAGACCATGGGCACCATCGGCTACGGGGCGATGTACCCCGCCTCGACGGCCGCGCAGACGGTGGTCGTGGCCGAGTCGGTCGTCGGGCTGATCATGACCGCGCTCGCGACGGGCATCGTCTTCGCGCGCTTCTCGCAGTCGACCGGGCAGCTGGTCTTCTCCGACAAGGCGTGCGTCTCACCCATGAACGGCGTGCCCACGCTCGCGTTCCGCATCGGCAACGATCGGTCCAGCACGGTCTTCGAGGCGCACGTGCGCGTCTCGCTGATCCGCACCGAGAAGACCGCCGAGGGCGTCACCTTCTACCGGCTCTACGACCTCGAGCTGTCGCGCGAGCGCTCGCCGGCGCTGGCGCGGTCGTGGACCGTCATGCACCCCATCACCGAGAAGAGCCCGATGTTCGGCGCCTCGCCGGATTCCTGCAAGGCCGACGAGCTCGAGCTCGCGGTCACGGTCGTCGGCACGGACGACGTGTCGCTGCAGCCCGTTCACGGGCGGCATCGCTACACCACGAGCGACATCGTCTGGGGCGCGCGCCTCGCGGACGTGCTCTCCGAGCTGCCGGACGGGCGCATGCAGCTCGACATCCGGAAGTTCCACGAGCTCGTGCCGACCGAGCCGACGGCGACGTTCGCCTATCCGAAGAGGATGCGCACCGAGCAGTGAGGGGCGCCGCCGGCCGCCGCGCCGAGCTCTCCGACCACGCCGAGCGCCCCCTCGTGCTCGAAGGCGCGGAGCGCGACGCGCACGCGATCGCCCGCGAAACAAGGCTTGCGATAGGCGATCTCGAGCTTGCGTGAGAGCACCGCGTCCCGCCGGCCGAGCGCGGCGAGACGGCGGAGCGCGAGCTCCTCGAAGACGCGGAGGTAGACGAGCGAGTTGACGTGATGGTTGCTGTCCGTGTGCATGACTCCGAAGACAAGCTCGTCCTCGGGCCGCGCCTCGTCGTCGAGCGGGCGAGCGCCTTCGGGCAGATCGAGCATGCGAGCGAGAGGGCGCGGCGAGTAGAGGGGAAGGTCGCTGGGAGCCCCGGGCACGTCGTCGATCGAGGTGACGCGGCGCTCGCCGGGCGCCGCGAAGAGGCGCGTGAGGACGTGCTCGGCGAAGATGCGGCCGGCCGCCACGACGGTGCCGGCGCCGTCGGGCGGAGGCGGGTAGGTGCGGCCGATCGGGCCGGTCAGCTCCGCCCACATGTTGACCACGAGCTTCTCGGTGGCGCCGGCCTCGTTGGCGACCCGGGCGAGCGCCCAGCGCCCGACGGCGTCGAGGGGCTGGCTCACGGCGAACGGGCCCGGCGTCCCCTCGAGGACGAAGCGGGTGAGGATGGGGACGACCCCGCGGCGGAAGCACTCGCGCGCGAAGGGGGCTTTTTCGAGCTGCGCCGCCCA
>DATIQP010000109.1:0-7637 GCA_035470765.1 Polyangiaceae bacterium
GCTCCGCTCGGACGTCCTTTCGCCCCTCCGCGCGTCGTGTGCCGGCGTCGCCCAGATGCACCCCATGATCTCCTTCGCCTCGCGAACGACGTTTCCCACGCTGCTGCGCGGCAACGTCCACGTCGAGGGCGACCGGGTGGCCGTCCAGCGCGCCCGGGCCCTCGCCAAGGCGGTCGGAATGACGCCCCGCCACTTCCCGGGGCTCGACACGGTCGGCTACCACGCCGCCGCCGCCCTCGTCGCCAACGGTGCGGCGGCGCTGGCCGCCCTCGGCGCGCGCGTGCTCGAGGCATCGGGCGTGCCGGCGAAGGTCGCCCCCAAGCTCCTCGGGCCGCTCCTCCGAAGCGTCGCCGAGAACGTCGAAAACCTCGGTTTTCCCGCGGCTTTGACGGGTCCCGTTCGCCGGGGCGACGCCCAGGCGGTGTCCCGCGGCGCCGAGACGTTGAAGGCGCGGGCGCCCGAGGCGCTCCCCCTCTACCGGGCGGCGGTCCTCGCCCAGGTCCCTCTGGCACGCGCCCTCGGCGAGGTTCCGAGCGACGCGCTGGACGCCATCGAACAGTGGGCGGAGGGGCCTCCGATCCATCGCGCGAGAACGGAAATTTCGCCCCCTGCGAAACGCTGAAACATTGAGCAGCATGGCACGCGGATCACGCTGATTTTCCGCCTCAAATCGCTTGCTGCGCAGGTGGCTCGAAGCTAGGGTTCGTCATCTTGGTCGCGCCCGCCGAAGCGCCGATATTGGGGGATGTTCGAGCCGCAGCGCCGGCGATGGACTTCGCTGCGCTCGACGAGCGCGTCGCGCAGGGCGACGGCGGCATCGTCGTCGTCCACGCCATCGACGACAGGAGCATCGAAGCATTGCGCGCGCACCTCGCGCGGCGCGCACGCACCTCGCACTCGCTCGTCATCGGCGCGCACGGTCGCGTGGGCGGGCCCGTCTGGGGCGAGGTCGCTGCCCGCCTCGGAATCGGCAAGGTCGAGTGCGTACCGAGCCAGTGCGCGGCGCAGCTCGCGGGCGCTGCCCACGGCCGGCGTGCCGCGGTCCTCATCACGCTCCCGCGCGCGGGCAGCTGGGATCGCGCCGTCCTCTCGGAGCTCTCGCACGTCGCGTCGCTGCCGCTCGTCGTCGTCCTCGCCCCGGGGATCGACCCGGTGCGTGACGTGCGCGGCGAGGTCTACGAGGTCGCGCCCGCGCTCGATGAGACGGACAAGCGACGCTGGGTCGCCGCGCTCGCAGGCGAGGCGCTGAGCACGCTGCCGCAGGACGATCTCCACGGCCTCGAGTCGTGGTGGGCCGCGGCGAAGAATGTCGCACCTCGCGCCACGCCGACGGATGTCCCCCTCGAGGGGCGCTCGCTCTTCCTGGCGATGGCGCTCAGCGGGCGCGGCTGGCACGAGCACGACCTGCCGCTGCTCGGCGCGTCGTCGGCCGCGCTGCGCTCGCTCGAGTCCGCCGGCCTCGCGTCGGTGGAACGTGGTTTCTTCGCCCTGGCTACCGGCACCGAGCAGCTCGAGGACGAGTATGCGTCGCACGCGTCCAAGGAAATGTGCGCTCGCGTCGCTCGCGCGATCGAGCACCGCTTCCCGGAGGATCCGTGGGCTCACGCTCGCGGCGCCGAGCTGTTCTTGCGCGGCGGCCAGAGCCAGCTCGCGGACGAGGCCTACGGCCGCGCGCTCGATGTCGCCGAGGACGGCCTCGTGCGGCGCGAGGTCGTCTCCACGTGGATGCGCGCCATCGACCTCGAGTCGGCGGAGTCCCAGCTTTCGCTGCGCATGCGCGCCGCCGAGCGCGCGCTCGCCGCAGGCGAGGCGGACGAAGCCTATCGCTGGGCGAAGGGGGCCGCGAGCCTCGCGCAGGGTCATGTCGACGTGACGCTCCTCCTCGGCCGCGCCGCCGTCGCGATGGGCGATCTCGTCACCGCCCAGGTCGCGCTCGAGCGCGGCCGCGCGTCGGTCACCGACCCGGAGGTGCAAGCGCGCATCGCCGCGGAGCTCGCCGAGGTGGCCTACGTCAAAGGCGACGCCAACACCGCGGAGATCGAGGCCCGCCTCGCCCTCGCGGCGAAGGACGCCGGCACGCGCCTGCGCGCGCGCAACACGCTCGGCAAGCTTCTGCTCGCCGACGCGAAATGGGAAGACGCCGAGCGCCACTTCATCGAGGACTCGCACGCCGCAGCGACCGCGGGCGACCGCACGAGCGAGCTGCGCGCGCGCGTCAACCGCGCCGTCGCCCTGCTCAGCCGCGGCCAGGTCGAAGAGGCCGAGCAGATCTTCACCGGGGTGCTCGAGGAAGGCGAGCGCATGGGCGACGACCGCGCCTGCGCCTTCGCGCTCGACAACCTCGCCGTCGTGGCCACGTGGCGCCACGAGTACGGCCAGGCGCTCGCGCTTTCGGAGCGCACGTTGCAGAAGCGCTTGCGCATCGGCGACCGCCTCTCGACCGCGTTCATCCTCTCGAACCTCGCGGACCTGCGCGGCAAGGTCGGCCTGCTCGACTACGCCGAGCACGCGGTCTCGTTCGGGCGCCGCCTGCTCGGGCCGGGCATGCCGCCGAGCCTGTCGATTCGCTTCAGCGTCCACGCGGCCCGCATCGCGCTGCTGCGCGGCAGGACGATCGACGCAGCCCGGGAGGTCGCCAAGGCCCTCGCGGAGCAATCCAACGTCGACAACGGCGAGTTCGCCGGCCGCGCGCACCGCGTCGCCGTGCGCGTCGCGCTCGAGGACGGGGACCTCTCCCGCGCGGAGCTCGCGCTCGAGCGCGCCCGCACGCTGGCGACGACCGACTACGCTGCCGCCGAGGTCGCCATCCTCGAGGCGGCCACCGCGCGCGCCAAGGGCGACCTCGACGTGGCCCTCGCCGACCGCGCCGTCAGCCTCGCGCGGGTGACGGGCGAAGAAGAGCTGCTCCGCGAGGCGCACCTCCTCGCGTCGAAGATCCACCTCGGCGCGGGCGATGGCGAACGCGCGCGCGCCCACGTCGCGCAGGCCATCGCGGTCCGCGACGCCGTGGCGCGCACGCTCGACGACGACATCCGCGCCGCATTCCTCGCTCGCCGCGACGTCGCGAGCCTCGCCTCCGAGATGGCGAGCGTCGCGCCGCTGCCGAGCTCGCCCCTCGAGGACGAGGACGGCCCGCGCACGCAGCGCAGCCCGACGCCGGTCCCGGCCCGCTCGATGGTCGGCGACGACCCGGCGATCCGCGCGCTCATGGCCGCCATCCGAAAGATCGCGCGCACCGACGGCACGGTCCTGGTCCGCGGCGAGAGCGGCACGGGCAAGGAGCTCGTGGCCGAGGCGTTGCACCGCTCGAGCGACCGCGGCCACGGCCCGTTCGTCGCCGTCAACTGCGCCGCCCTCGTCGAGACGCTGCTGCTGTCCGAGCTCTTCGGCCACGAGAAGGGCGCTTTCACGGGCGCCGTCGCGCGACGCCGCGGCCGCTTCGAGATGGCCGAGGGCGGGACACTCTTCCTCGACGAGATTGGCGACATCTCGCCGCGCACCCAGGTCGCCCTGCTCCGTGTCCTGCAGGAGCGCACGTTCGAGCGGGTCGGCGGGACGACGGCCATCCGCGCCAACTGCCGGATCATCTGCGCCACCCACCGAGACCTCAAGGCGATGGTCGAGCGCGGAGAGTTCCGCGAGGACCTGTACTACCGCCTGCGCGGCATCACCCTCGAGGTCCCCGCGCTGCGCCAGCGCATGGGCGATCTCCCGCGCATTGCCGAGAACCTGCTCGGCCGCATCGCCGCCGAGCGCGCCGAGCCGATGAAGTCGCTCGCGCCGGAAGCGCTCGAGCTGCTCGGCCGCCACAAGTGGCCGGGCAACGTGCGCGAGCTCGAGAACGCGCTGCGGGCCGCGTCGCTGTTCGCCGAGTCGAACGTGATCACCGCCGCCGACTTCGCCGAGAACGTCGAGGACCTGCGCAACGTCGCGGCCGCTCCGGCGCGCCCGTCGCTGCCGCCGGTCTCCATCGTCGACGCCCCCGACCACGCCGCCGAGGAGACCGACGAGGCCGGCACCCCGCTGCCTCCCGACGAAGCGGGCGCCACCGCCGTCGCCTACGCGTGCGTCCGCCAGGGCGCGGTCTCGCTACAAGACCTCAAACGCCAGATCGAGCGCGACTGCGTCGCCCGCGCTCTGGCGGAGACCCGTGGGAACATCACCCGGGCTGCGGCGCTCCTCGGCATGAAGCGCCCGCGCCTGTCGCAGCTCGTCAAGCAGTATGGCCTCACTGCAGTATCTTCGGAGAATCAGTGATGAACGCCCAGGAAAGAAAGCAAATGAACGCACTCAAGCGCTGGACGTTTGGCGGTTTGCTGCTCGTTTTGGCCTCGGCCACGGGCTGCGTCGCACAGGTCGGTCAGGGAAGCGAGGACCCGGGGAGCGCTCCGCAGCAGCTCGCGACCGAGCAGCCTGCCGCGACCGCGGCCGCGCCGCAGAGGGCGGACATCCGGGAGCTGCAAGTGCTGCAGACTCCAGACGGCAAGCTCGTCGTCGGCGAAGGCCCGCAAGAAGGCTCGCAGGAGCTCCGCATCGACCCTACCGTCGACCCGGGCGCTCCCCTTCAGGACGACGGCGACGGCCGCGAGCCCGATCCGCATCCCTGGCACGGCGACAACGTCATCATCGCTCGCTGAGCTGCGCCCCCGCTGAGCTCGTGCGGCTCCGCTTTGCGTCGAGCCCGATAGTCCGGCACACTCGATCGCCGTGGAGGATCTCCGTCCCAGAACGACGCTCTTCTGCGCGATCCTCGCCCTCGCGATCGCGCTGAGCGTGCTGCTCCGCGGGCGGAGGGCCGTGCACTGGCTCTTCGCCGCGTTCGCGACCGACGTCGCGTTCTGGTACCTCAGCCAGTCGCTCTATGGCCTGTTTCAGGCCCCGATCTGGGTCCGCGCGACCGGCGTGCTGACCGTCCTGCTCCCGCAGTTCGCCGTGCACCTGTTCCAGAGCATCGCCCCCATCGAGGGGCAGTCGCCGTTTCGAGCTCGCCTGCCCCGCATCGCGGCGCTGCTCGGCATCCCCATGCTCGCCCTGCAGCTGTCCATGTGGGCCCACACCGCGCCGGCGCTCGGGTTGCTCTACGTCTACGTCTTCGGCCTGCTGTCGGCGAGCTTCGTCTCGCTCGCGCAGCGCGCCCGGCTGACGACCTCGCGCGCCGCACGCGACCGCGTCCGCTTCCTCGTGTGGGTCGGAGTGCTCGCCACCGCGTTCAGCCTCGCGGACTTCTTGTCGTTCATGGGCGTCGTGCTGCCGCCGATCGGCGCGGTCTTCTCGATCGTGTTCATCTACGTGCTCGCCGAATCGCTGACGCGGCACCGGCTGACCGACGTCTACGAGCTCGCCGGGCGCCTGCTCGTCTCGACGGCGCTCGCGTTCTCGCTCGCCGGCGTCTTCTACGTCTTCATCGCGCTCGTCGGCGCCTTCAACACGATGTACCTCAACGCCGTCCTCGCGGCGATCGTCTTCCTGGTGCTCTTCGAGCCGCTGCAGAGCGAGGTCGAGCGGCGCATCCACCAGTTCTTCTTCCGCGAGCGCTACGACCTGGAGACGAGCGTGGGCGAGCTGCGCAAGCGCCTGTCGCACGTCCTCGAGACCGACGAGATGGTCGACACGCTCCTCACGGGCCTGGAGCGATCTCGCCGCGTCACGATGTGCGCCATCTACCTGCGCGACCAGGATGGCAACGGCTACGACCTTTGCGGCAGCATCGGTGACGCGACGGCAACCGACGGCGAGGGCTCGCCGCTTCTCGCGCGCGTCCCGAGGCGCGTCGAGACGCTCTCCGCCCGGCCGCTGTTCGATCGCCTGCAGAAGCAAGGCGCGATCTCGCTGGAGGAGCTTTCGCGCGAGCGTACGGAGACGGACATCCCGGTCCTCACCGCCGCCGACGCGCTCGGGCCTCTCAAGAGCTCCGTCGTCCTCGCGGTACGGAGCGACGAAGCCGCCAAGCCCGACGGGACGCAGGATCCGCTCGTGGGCTTCATCGCCCTCGCCGACTCGCGCGTGCGCGACGCCTTCACGCCGGAGGAGATCGTCCTGCTCGAGACGGTCGCGGCGCAGATCGGCGTCGCCATCGCCAACACGCGCATCTACACGCAGATGAAGGAGCGCGACCGCCTCGCGGCGCTCGGCGCCATGGCGGCCGGCCTGGCGCACGAGGTCAAGAACCCCCTCGGCGCCATCAAGGGCGCGGCCCAGCTGCTCGAGGAGACGGGGCCGCTCGCGCAGGGCGGGACCGCGGCGATGCCCAGCGACGGAACACCGCCCAACGAGTGGGTCGGCATCATCCTCGAGGAGGTCAACCGCCTCGATCGCGTCGTCGGCAGCTTCCTCGCGTACGCCAGGCCGCATGCCGGCAACCCCGTCCCGCTCGACGTGAACGCGGCCGTCCGAAGGACGGTGCAGATCCTCTCCAGCCAGCTCTCGAGCGACATCGATCTGCGGGTCGAGCTGTCACCCGAGCTGCCGCGCGCGAAGATCGATCCCGAGCAGCTGCGGCAGGTGCTCATCAACCTCATCCAGAACGCCATCCAAGCCATGAACGGACGGGGCCGCGTGACCGTGAGCACGAACCTGCGGCGCGCGCGCTCGTGGAGCACTTCGTCGGCGAGCTGGTCCACGGCCGGCGCCGCCGGCGAGCGCGCGCCGAGCTCTGCGGACGGAGAGCTGATCGAGGTCGCGGTCCGCGACATGGGCCCGGGCATCTCGCAGAAGGTCCTCAAGAACCTGTTCGTCCCGTTCTTCACCACCAAGGATCAGGGTACCGGCCTCGGCCTCGCCATCAGCCAGAGCATCGTGCAGAACGCGGGCGGGTCGATCCAGGTGCAGTCGCAGCCCGGGGCCGGGACGACGTTCACCATCGTCCTTCCGATCGCGCCCGGCTCGCCGCTCGCCACACCGGTGCCCGAGGCGGTCTCCCCTGCGCCGGCCCCGGCTGCGGCGAAGGCCGCCCCGGCCGCTGCGAGCACCGCCAAGCCAGCATCTCCAGTCGCGGTGCCGGCAAAGTCCCCCGGCCGCGCCTAGCGGTCAGTCCTCCTCCTCCTGCATCAACCCCCGCACCCGCCCATCTTCTCCCAGCCGGATGTGCCACGCCGCCGGGTGGCTCGGCAGCCCGGGCATCGTGTTGACGTCGCCCGTCAGCGCGACCAGGAAGCCCGCGCCGGCCGCCAGCCGCACCTCTCGCACCGTGATCGAGAACCCGCTCGGGGCCCCGTGACGCGTGGGATCGTCGGAGAGCGAGAGTGGCGTCTTGGCCATGCAGATGGGGAGCCGCTCGCCGCCGTAGGCCACCGCCGCGTCGAGGTCCTTCTCCGCGCGCGGCGTCAGCTCCACGTCGTTCGCCCCGTACATCGTCCGGACGATCTTGCGCATCTTGTCCCGCGGCGAGTCGCCTTCGTCGTAGACGAAGCGTGGCCTCGGCGGTGAAGCGTCCGTCTCGCGCCCGATCTCCTGCACCTTCTCGGCCAGGGCGAGCGCGCCCGCTCCGCCGCGAGCGAAGCCCTCGCAACGAGCCGCCTGCGCGCCGAGCGCGGCGGCCGCCGTCTCGACCTCCCGGAGCTCGTCCTCGGGATCGCCGTCGAAGTGGTTGATCGCCACGACGACCGGCAACCCGAAGAACTTGGCGGCGTGCGCGTGCC
>DATIQP010000110.1:0-5517 GCA_035470765.1 Polyangiaceae bacterium
GATGGTCCCGATGCTGGAGAACCTCGGCATCGTGGTGCGGTGGGAGGTGATCGAAGGCGACGAACGGTTCTTCGACATCACCAAGAAGCTGCACAACGCGCTGCAAGGCAAGGAAGAGATGATCACGCCGGAGATGTGGGACCACCACCTCGCGGTGAACCGGAAGAACGCCCAGCGGCTGAACTTCGAGGCCGACGCCGTCATCATCCACGATCCCCAGCCTGCGCCGCTGATCGAGTTTCGCAAGAACGGGAAGTGGATGTGGCGCTGCCACATCGATCTCTCGAATCCGGCGCCGGGAGCCTTCGAAGGGATAAGGAAGTACTGCGAGCACTACGACGCCGCGATCTTCTCCGTTGCGCGATTCGCCCGAGCCATGCCGGTCGACGAGTTCATCATCACGCCCTCGATCGATCCGCTCAGCGACAAGAACAGGGAGCTATCGATCGGCGAGATCCGCGAGACCGCCCAGCGGCTGCGGATCCCCACGGACAGGCCGCTGTTGTTGCAGGTCTCCCGTTTCGACCGCTTCAAGGACCCGCTGGGCGTCATCCACGCCTACAAGATCATCAAGAAGTACACGGACTGCGTCCTCGTCCTGGCCGGCAGCCCCGCGACGGACGACCCCGAGGGCGAGGCGGTGCTGAAAGAGGTCCGAGAGTTCGCCGCGGACGATCCGGACATCTACGTCCTCTTGCTGCCGCCCTACAGCGACAAGGACATCAACGCGCTTCAGCGCATGGCGGACGTGATCTTCCAGAAGTCGGTCAGGGAAGGCTTCGGACTCACGGTCTCCGAGGCGATGTGGAAGGCGAAGGCCGTCGTGGCGGGCGCTGCCGGCGGCATCCCGGTCCAGATCACCCACGGGGTCAACGGGTTCCTCGTCAGCTCCATCGAGGGGGCGGCGTTCAGGGCGAGGCAGCTCCTCAACAACCCCGAGATGGCCGACGAGATGGGCAAGAACGCGAAAGAGTTCGTGAGGAAGAATTTCCTCATCACCCGCCAGATCCGAGACTACCTGTCGGCGTGGTACGCGCTCGAGAACAAGGGCAGGAGCGTCCTCGACGTGTAGCGGCGGCGGTGAGGGTTCGCGCCTGAGACGTTGACGTTCGCGCCCGCGCCGACGTGGCACGCGTGTTGCGATTCATCCGAAGGGATTGCGACAAGGAAGCGCGTCATGCAGGTGTGGCCCGGTAATCCTTTTCCGTTGGGCGCAACGTGGGACGGGCAAGGCACCAACTTTGCGCTGTTCTCGCAGAATGCGACGCGCGTCGAGCTCTGCCTCTTCACCGGTACGCAAGAGACGCGCGTGGCGCTCCCGGAGGTGACCGACCACTGCTGGCACGGGTATCTGCCGGGAGTCATGCCGGGACAGCGCTACGGCTATCGCGTCCACGGGCCCTACGACCCTGCGGCCGGACAGCGCTTCAATCCCGCGAAGCTGCTGCTCGACCCGTACGCGAAGGCCATCGATGGCGAGCTGCGCTGGGACGACGCCCTCTTTGGCTACACCATCGGCCACCCCGATGCAGACATGAGCCGCGATGACCGCGACAGCGCGGCGTACGTGCCCAAGGGTGTGGTCGTCGACACCCGTTTCGACTGGGGCCGGGACCATCCGCTGCGGACGCCATGGCACGACACGATCATCTACGAGGCGCACGTGAAGGGGCTCACGCTCCGCCATCCCGACGTGCCCAAGGAGCTACGAGGCACCTACGCCGGCATCGCCTCCGGCCCGGTGCTCGAGCACCTGCACGCCCTCGGCGTGACCGCGGTGGAGCTCATGCCGGTGCACCACTTCGTCTCCGAGCGGGACCTGGTCGACCGCGGGCTCACCAACTACTGGGGCTACAACTCGCTCGGCTTCTTCGCTCCGCACGCGGCCTACGCGCGCAGTCGCGAGCCGGGCGCGCGGGTGGTCGAGTTCAAGGCGATGGTGAAGGCGCTTCACGAGGCGGGCATCGAGGTGCTCCTCGACGTCGTCTACAACCACACCGCCGAGGGGAGCGAGCTCGGGCCCACGCTCTGTCTCCGCGGGATCGACAACACGTCCTACTACCGCCTCGCGAAGGACGACCGGCGCCGCTACGCCGACTCCACCGGCTGCGGCAACACGCTGGACGTGACGCACCCGGGGGCGCTGCAGCTCGTCATGGACAGCCTCCGCTACTGGGCACTCGACATGCACGTCGACGGCTTCCGCTTCGACCAGGCGGCGGCGCTCGCGATCGGGCTCAACGACGCCGGCCGGCTCGGGGCCTTCTTCGACGTCATCGCGCAGGACCCCGTGCTCTCGCGGGCCAAGCTCGTCGCCGAGCCCTGGAGCGCGGGCGAAGGAGGCTCTCAGCTCGGCCACTTCCCCACGGCGTGGACGGAGTGGAACGACAAGTACCGCGACTGCGTGCGCGACTTCTGGCGCGGGGACGGGCGCGCGCGCGCCGAGCTCGGCTATCGACTGACGGGCAGCTCCGACATCTACGGGGAGAACGGCCGGCGCCCGCACGCGAGCATCAACTTCGTGACCGCGCACGACGGCTTCACGCTCCGGGATCTCGTCTCCTTCGATCACAAGCACAACGAGGCGAACGGCGAGGGCGAACGGGACGGCGACGGCGAGAACCGCTCCTGGAACTGCGGCGTGGAGGGCCCCACCAGCGACCTCGCGGTGAACGCGTTGCGCTCGCGCCAGCAGCGCAACTTCATCGCGACCATCGCCCTCTCGCAGGGCGTCCCGATGCTGCTCGCCGGCGACGAGCTGGGGCGGACGCAGCGCGGGAACAACAACGCGTACTGCCAGGACGGCGAGATCTCGTGGGTGGACTGGCGGGCCGCCGACAAAGACCTCGTGCGCTTCACGCGCGCCGCGCTGCGACTGCGACGCGAGCACCCGGTCTTCCGGCGCTGGCGCTGGTTCGACGGCCGGCCCATTCCCGGCACGCACGTACCCGACATCGGCTGGTTCCGGCCCGACGGCGCGGAGATGTCCGAAAGGGACTGGACGATCGCGACGCCGTCGCTCGCGGTGTACCTGTGCGGGCGCGACCTCGGGCCGAACGCGCGCGGCGAGCCAGTGGTCGACGCGAGCTTCTTCCTGCTCTTGAACGCGTCGCCGGAACCCCTCCCCTTCACGCTGCCGCCGCGGAGCTGGGGCAAGCGCTGGGTGAAGGTGCTGGACACGGCGGAGAGCGGGCCCCACCACAAACACGAGGCCCACGCGCCGGGGACGCGGGTGCCGACTCATGCGCGCTCCCTCGTCCTGCTCCGGTGCGAGGAGGCTCCGTCGCGATGAAGCGCGAGCCGCTCGCCACCTACCGCGTCCAGCTGCACGCGGGGTTCGACTTCGACGCCGCGGCGCGCGTCGTGGGTTACCTCGCCGAGCTCGGCGTCAGCCACCTGTACTGCTCGCCGTGCCTGCAGGCCGCGCCCGGCAGCGCTCACGGCTACGACGTGGTGGACCCGACACGCGTGAACGAGGACCTCGGCGGGGCCGCCGCCTTCGGACGGCTCTGCGCCGCGCTGCGCGAGCACGACATGGGCCTGCTGCTCGACGTCGTGCCCAACCACATGGCCATCACCCGCGACAACCCGTGGTGGTGGGACGTGCTCGAGAACGGGCCCTACAGCCGCTACGCCTCGTACTTCGACGTGGACTGGGAGCCGCCGGGCAGCATGCACCAGGACAAGATCCTCCTGCCGATGCTGCACGACCACTACGGTCGTGTGCTGGAGGCGCACGAGCTCGTGCTCGAGCGCGTGGCCGGCTCCTTTCGCTTGCGCTACCGCGACAACCTCTTCCCCATCGCGCCGGACTCGCTCCACCGCGTGCTCGACCAGGCAGCGCGCCGCTGCGGTTCGGACACGCTAGCCTTCCTCTCGAGCGCGCTCGCGTGGCTCCCGGTGCTCGCCGCGGGCGCGGACGACCCGGCCCGCCGCCACCGCGACAAGGAGGTCCTGCGCGCCCAGCTCGAGCGCTTGCTGCGCGAGGCGCCCGAGACGGCCGGCGCCGTGGACGCGGTGATCGCCGAGACGAACGCCGACGTCGACGCGCTCGATGCGCTGCTCGAGCGGCAGCACTACCGCCTCGCCTTCTGGCGCACCGCGGGCCAGGAGCTCGGCTACCGCCGCTTCTTCGACATCAACGACCTCATCGGCCTTCGCGCCGAGCGCGAGCACGTGCTGCTCGACAGCCACGCGTTGGTGTTCGAGTGGATCGCCGCGGACATGGTGGACGGGCTGCGCATCGACCACCCCGACGGGCTGCGCGATCCGGAGGGCTACTTCCGGCGGCTGCGCGCGGTCGCTCCGAAGGCGTGGATCGTCGCGGAGAAGGTGCTCGAGCCGTGGGAGCCGCCCCGCGACGACTGGCCGATCGACGGGACGACCGGCTACGACTTCTTGAACCAGGTCGGCGGCCTCTTCGTGGACCCGCACGGAGAGGAAGCGCTCACCCGATTCTACGCCGACTTCACCGGCGAGCCGACCGACTACCCTGCCCTGCTGCACGACAAGAAGAGGAGGGTGCTGCGAGACCTGCTCGGGAGCGACGTCAACCGACTCGCGGCGATGCTGCACGCGGTGTGCGAGCGCCACCGGCGACACCGCGACTACACCCGCCGCGAGCTGCACGGGGCGCTCGAGGAGGTTATCGCCTGCTTGCCCGTCTATCGCACGTACGTACGCGCCGAGAGCGTGACGGTGAGCGAGCTCGACGTGCGCTACGTGACGCAGGCCGTCGCGGAGGCGAAGAGGCGACGGCCCGACATCGACGGCGAGCTGCTCGACTTCGTGCGCGACATCTTGTTGCTGCGCCGCCGCGGAGCGCTGGAGGGTGAGCTCGCCATGCGCCTCCAGCAGCTCACCGCGGCGGCGATGGCGAAGGGCGCGGAGGACACCGCCTTCTACTGCTACAACCGCTTCGTCGCGCAGAACGAGGTAGGCGGCGGGCCCGGGCGCTTCGGCGTCGCGCCGGCCGAATTCCATCGATGGGCGGCCGCGACCGCGCAGCAGTGGCCCCGCACCCTCCTGGCTACCTCCACGCACGACACCAAGCGCAGCGAGGATGTGCGCGCTCGCCTCGCGCTGCTCTCCGAGATACCCGCGCGGTGGGCGAAGACGGTCCGGCGGTGGTCGGCGATGAGCGCGCCCTACGCGCAAGACGGAATGCCCGACCGCAACGCCGAGTACCTCTTCTGGCAGACGCTCCTCGGGGCCTGGCCCATCGAGGGCGACCGCTTGTGGGCCTACATGAGGAAGGCGGCGCGGGAGGCGAAGGTCTACACCTCCTGGATCAAGCCAGACGAGGCGTACGAAGCGGCGCTCGGGCACTTCGTGACATCCATCCTGGAGGACGGCGAGCTGCTCGCCGACGTGGCGCACTTCGTCTCGCCGCTGGTGGACGCCGGACGGACGAACGCCCTCGCGCAGACGATGGTCAAGCTCACCGCGCCGGGCGTGCCCGACTTCTACCAGGGCAGCGACCTCTGGGATCTGAGCTTGGTCGACCCCGACAACCGT
>DATIQP010000111.1:0-2653 GCA_035470765.1 Polyangiaceae bacterium
CCGCTCGAACACCGGCCCGCCGCACACGACGATGGGCCCGCGCGCGACGGCGTGCGCCACCGCGCGCGCCGCGGGCGGGATGCACGCTTCGGTCGTCATGTCGCCGGAGGCGAGATCCTCTTCGAGCGCGAGATCGAGGATCTTGTCGAACGTCTGGAGGAGGAGCATGGCGCGCCCAGTGTTAGCACACGAGCCAAACGCCGTCCGTCTCAGTAGCCGACGAGGGGCGAACTCCGCCGCACTTGTCACTCTCGAGCTGGTCGATCATGAGCTCCGCCAGGTCCATCGCGTCTTGCCCTCATGCGCCGGAGCCTGCGCGCGCGTGGGATGGGACACGTGCCGCCAGCACAAGGCCGGCCCCCGCAGCTTCATCTACGTAGATGAACGCGTTCATCTACGCAGATGAAGGCGCCGGGGCTTCACTTTCGCGTCTTGCCCGGGAAGAACTTCACGGCCGCGATGAACTGGTTCGGGTCGCCGTGCGTCCCCGCGCCCGCGCCCGCGTACGGCGCCGGATTCGGCAAGCGGTAACCCGCGCCCTGCATCGCGGCGACGATCGCGTTCGCGTCGGTGAAATCGCCGCCCGGACCGACCTGGCCCCAGGGCGCGAACCCGATCTGCGACGCGGTCTGCGCCGGCGCGTCGCTCGCGTTGACATCGTTGACCCAGTACGCGGCGAAATACGACTCGCGCAGGTGGAAGCCGAGCGACAGGCCCGCGGTCGTCCCCGCCGACTCGCTCAGCAGGTACGTCCGATCGTCGTCGACGTCGTACTTCGCGCGCACGTCGTCGAGGACCGTCGCGCCCGCGGCGCCGTCTCCGTTGTAGACGACGCCGTCGAGGACGGCGCGGATGAATCCATCCGTGCCGGTCGAGGGGCCGACGCCGATCAGGTTGCTCGTCATCGTGGCGCCGCCTTCGGTGCCGCTGTAGACGAGGAGAAACGGCGAAGGCTGCGCAGGCGAGGCGGGCACGATGAGCCGGTACGTGACCGAGCCCGCGGTCTCGGTCGCCCCGCTCACGTTCGTCGCGCCGCCCGACCCTTTCGAGCTGCTGCCGAACGGCGGAACGCCTGCTTGCGTCGTCGCGTCGCTCTGCGCGTCCGCGGGCGACGCGTCTTGGAGCACGGCGACGTCCGAGGGAGCGTCCTTCGCGCTCTGCGCGTCGGCTGCGTCTGCGCCGCCGCCCGCGTCGACGATCGACGAGCCGTCGCCGCCGCACGCCACGAGGACCAGGAGAGCGCCAAGGCTCGAACGAGGCGACATACGCCGATGATACTACGCTCTACCGGGGACGCGACGCTCGCCGAGAAGCGCGCGAGCGAGGGCTATCGGTTACTTCATCTCGACGGAGTGGCAACCCATGCAGCCGAAGCCCGCCTTGGTGGCCGGATCGTAGGGCTTCTCACCGAGGGCCGCGGCCATCTCCGGGACGACCTTCTCGTGCATGAACTTGGCCATCTCCGGCTTGTCTTTGAAGGCCGTGAGGTCGCCACCCTTCATCGTGAGCTTCGGCAGGAAGTCCTTCGGAACCTTGTACTGCGGGCCGTGGCACGTCTTGCAGTTGAACTCGGCGTACTTCTTCGCGTCGTGCTCCTGGAAGACCTTGCCCATCCGCGGGGCGACGTTGGCCTTCATGTACGCGATCTGCTGATCCTTGGTCAGGTCGTCCGTCCACGCGGTGGGAACGGGTACCGCGGCGGCCGACCCGCTGGGGGCGGCGGCCGACGCCGAGGCCGACGCGCCGGGAGCCGTGGGGGTCGCCGGCTCGGCCTGACCGCCGCCGCACGCGGCAGCGGCGACGAGAGAGGCCACGGCCGCGAGGGACCAGAGGGGACGGTTACGCGTGCGTGTCTTCGAATCCATGTAGGGATCTCCGGCTTCAGGCCCCGAGGGCCGACGTAGGCTCCGGAGAGGCCACACGATCGCGGCCCCGAATGCAAGCGCCGGATCGGGATCGACCGGGTCCGCGCCGGCGCCCGCACACGAGCCCGCCGGCGTTGCGCTCGTGTCAGTACACCGGATACTCGCAGCGACCGCCGGTGCAGGGAGCGCCGTAGCAGCAGTCGCTCGTCGTGGTGCAGCTCTGACCGTAGAGCGCGCACGCCGCGCCGCCGTCGCCCGCGACCGGTCGGCACGTGCCGCTCGTCGCGCCGCCCGCGAGGTAGCAGAGCGTCCCGACGCAGCAGTCCGCGTCCCTGGTGCACGCTCCGGACGCGGGCACGCAGCTCGCGGCGTAGCAGGCGAAGCCGCCGTCGCCCGGCACGCACGGCGCGAGGCCGCAGCAGTCGGCGCTCGAGGCGCAGCTGCCGTTCGCGGGGACGCAGCTCCCGCTGCCGGCGGGGTAGCTGCAGCGAGGGACGCCGAGGTTGTCCTGGCGGCAGGTGCCGGCGTCCTCCACGTAGCCCGAGCAGCAGTTGTCGGTGGCGTTGCACTGGTTGGTCACCAGGCGGCAGATGTCGCCGTTGGGCTTGCAGCCCGTCGGGTTGCTGCAGTTGCCGGGACCCCCATCGAACGGGAAGAGGCAAAGCTCCTTCGGGTTCGGATCGGCGCCGCCGCAGCAGTCGGAGTTTTCGTGGCAGAGGTCCCCGACCGGGTGACAGCCGCTCGCGGGCTGGCAGACGAGCACCTGCAGCGGCCCCCACGGAGCGCAG
>DATIQP010000112.1:0-6037 GCA_035470765.1 Polyangiaceae bacterium
ACGACCACCGACGTCGTCCAGATGCGGCTCGCCCCCATCGTCACGCGCCACCACCTCGCGCAGGAGGAGCAGGTCTTCGTCACCAAGTTCGCGACGGATCCCGGTTCCACGGCGTTGCGCGACACGCTCTACCAAGCGATGGATGGCACCGACGCCGCCGCGCCGCCGCCCAACGTCACGGAGATCGACGGCGACCAGGCCTACAACAGCGCCTACCCCTACAACGACCAGTGGACGCAGGACTTCTTCGAGGTCGGCTACATGTCGATGCCCGCGCCCGGCGGGCAGCAGCACGTCATCGACGTCTACCTGCGCTCGGCGAACGTCTACTACAACAGCCCGGACAACCCGCTGCGCGACGCGGGCAAGGCCGTCTTCACGAAGTTCCGCGGGTCCGACGCGGCGGGCGTCGTCGCTTACGACGTCAAGCACGACCAGAACATGGACTCGCTCAACTCGTTCGGGAACCTCGAGACGGTGCCGCCGTACTCGCTGAACGGGAAGAACTACCCGCTCGGTCGCCTGTTCCGCGGCTCGACCTCGAGCTTCTACCCGGACCCGGTCTTCGAGAAGATGATGGAGTCGCAGGCGGTTCAGCCGCCGATCTACATCGACACGTCGTGGCTCCTCGTCGGCCACGTCGACGAGACGATCAGCTTCGTCAAGGCCAGCACGCCGCGCGGGTGGGCGGTGCTCGTCAACGACGCCGCGCTCGCCAAGCAGATGCTCCAGGACCAGGTGACCGCCGGCAACGGCGCCGTGCTCATGTTCGACCAGATGAACTGGCTCGATAGCGGGAACAACCCCTACCCGGCCGCCATCTCGATCTCGGCCGTCCTCGCGGACACCAACATCATGTCGACGAGCGACGCCGCGGCCGCCAGCGTCGACGGCCAGCTCCAGATCATCAAGCAGGAGACGGGGATCACCGACGCCGAGATCGTGCACGTGCCGTTCTTGCACGAGCCGGTGCAGGGCATGTCCCTCGCCTACCAGCCGGGCACCGTCAACGGCCTGTACTACGCGCAGGACACCTTCGCCGCGCCCGATCCGCACGGGCCGATCATCAACGGCCAGGACATCTTCAAGACGCAGCTGCACGACGCGCTTGCGCCGCTCGGCATCAACGTGGTCTGGATCGAGGACTGGGATCTGTACCACCGCCTCTCCGGGGAGGTGCACTGCGGCACCAACTCGAAGCGCGGGCTGATGCCCGGGGAGAAGTGGTGGGAGAGTGGATACTAGGATCGCGCTCGCTCTCGTCGTCGCCGCCGCGGCGCTCGGCGCGTGCAAGCTCGGGCCGCCGGGCCACATCGCGCATGACGCGAACACGACGGCGAAGGTGGGCCAGCCCTACGAGTACTCGCCCGACAAGATGGTGCACATGACGCAGACGCCGAGCGATTCGTTCTGGTTCGCGCCGTGCGGCGACGACAAGGCGAGCGGCTTCGATGTGGCGCGCGAGGGGCAGGTGACCTTCACGCCCAGGGAGGCGCGCGCCTACGAGCTGTGCGTCGAGCTGCGCACCGCCGCGGGTGCGGACGACACGTACAAGTTCAAGGTGACGGCGGCGCCCTAGAGCCGGGGACTAGAAGGTATAGCGGAGGTCGGCGGTGGCGTTCCAGCCGAGGGGGAGGTCCCCGCCGGCGTCGTACGCGAGGTTCGCCACGTAGAGCATGCCGCCCGAGGCGCCGAGCGCGATGTGGCGATCGACCTGGTACCACTCGAGACCGACGCGGCCGCCCGCGTTGAAGCCGAGGCTCTCGGCCTTGGAGAACCCGAAGTTGGCGAGCACGCCCGGCTTCACGTAGGCGACGTCGCCGCCGACGTACCCTTCGACGAACATGGCGACGCGCGGCGTGAAGTGAAACGTGAAGCGCGCGCCGCCGCCGAAGCCCAGGAGGGGGATCGGGCGATTCTGCGTGGGGCCCACGCTGTCGCCGGTGTCGGTGAAGGCGAGGTTGCCCTGCCCGAAGACGTAGAGCCAGTCGAAGAGCTCGTAGCCGAGCTGCGTCTGCAGCAGGAGCGCCGGGTGGCCCGTCGTTCCGCCGAACCGGCCGAGGAAGCCGAGCGCGCCGAGCGACTGCTCGAGCACGAAGCCCTTGCGGTGAGGCGGAGGAGGCGGCGCCTCGGCGGGCGCCGTCGGGAGCGTCGACTGTTCCTTGGTGTCGGCCGCGCTGATCGCGGCTTGCGCCTGCTCCGTGGTGATGGGCGGAGGCTCTTCGTCGGCGGCGGCGGCGCGACGCGCGAGGCCCAGGCCGAACGCGAGGCAAGCGAGGAGCGCGATTCGAGCCGGGCGCACGGCCGCACGATACCGGAGTTCTATTTGAGGAGCCAGCCGAAGAGCAGCTGCTTGGTCGCCTGGCGCTGCACGAGCGCGATCGAGTCGACGAGCGGGATCTCCTTCGGGCAGACGACGACGCAGTTCTGCGCCTTGCCGCAGCCGGTGAGCAGGTCGTCCTCCATGAGCGCTTCGAGCCGCTCGCCCGCGTTCATCTTGCCGCTCGGGTGCAGGTTGAACAGGCGCACCTGGTTGATGGCGGCCGCGCCGATGAAGCTCGACGAGTCGTTGATCTGCGGGCACGCCTCGAGGCAGCAGCCGCACGTCATGCAGCGCGAGAGCGGGTAGGCCTCTTCCTGGACCTCCTGGCTCTGACGCGGGCCGGGCCCGAGCTCGTGGCTTCCGTCCAGCTTGATCCACGCCTTGACCTTCTTGAGGTCGTCGAACATGCGCGAGCGATCGACGACGAGATCGCGCACGACGGGGAACTTCGTCATGGGCTCCACGGTCACGGTCTGGCCCTCGCCGCCGAGCCGGTCGACGAGGGTGGAGCAGGCCTGCCGGACGCGGCCGTTGATGACCATCGTGCAGGCGCCGCACACCTCCTCGAGGCAGCTCGACTCCCAGACGACGGGGGCGACCTTGGCGCCCGACGTCGTGACGGGGTTGCGGCGGATCTCCATCAGCGCGCTGATGACGTTCATCCGCGGGTGCCACGGCACGTCGAACTCCTCCCAGCGCGAGCCGCTGTTCGGACCCTCGGAGCGCTTGATCTTCAGACGGACGGTCTTCGCCACGATGGTCCTCCTTACTTGGCCGCGACGGAGCTGGCAGCGCCGGCCGTGTCGTACTTGCGGGGGCGAGGCTTGACGAGCGAGACGTCGACGGCGTCGGTGACGTGGACGGGCTCCCCGGCGCACGTGTAGTCGAGCTCGCGCACGTAGTTGACCCTGCTGTTGGTCTTCTCGCCGCCGGCCTCGTGCAGCGCCAGCGTCGTGCGCAGGAACTCGGCGTCGTTGCGCTCGGGGAACTCCGGCTTGAAGTGCGCCCCGCGCGACTCGTTGCGGGCGAGCGCGCCTCGCGCGATCACTCGCGCCAGGACGACCATGTTGCCCAGGTGGCGGACGAACTGGGCGCTCTGGTTCGAGCGCTTGGCGTCGTCGAGGACGTTGACGTCGCGCAGGCGGGTCTCGATGTCGTCGATCGTCTCGAGCGCCTTGGCGAGCGCGCCGTTCTTGCGCTCGATGGTCACGTCGCGGAGCATGACCTCGCTGAGCTCGTCGTGGAGCTTGTACGGGTTCTCGTCCCCGTCCATGCCCAGGATCTTCTCCAGCCTGTCCTCCTCGCGCTTGCGCGCCTTGTCGAAGAGGCTGCGCGGCATCTCCAGCGAGCTCTTCGGAAGGCTCTCGGTGTACGAGGCCATCGCCGGGCCGCACACCATGCCGCCGTAGATGCACGAGAGCAGCGAGTTGGCGCCGAGGCGGTTGGCGCCGTGGTACTGGTAGTCGCTCTCGCCGACCGCGTAGAGGCCGGGGATGTTGGTGGCCTGGTTGCGCGGCGAGCCCTTGACCAGCGAGCCGTCGGCGCTGCGCTCGAAGTCGACCCAGAGCCCGCCCATCGTGTAGTGCACCGACGGGAAGACGCGCATCGGGTTCTCGTAGGGATCCTCGCCCACGAACTTCTCGTAGATCTCGAGCACGCCGGCGAGCTTCTTCTTGAGCATGTCCTTCGGCAGGTGCGTCACGTCGAGGTAGACCTCGAGCTCGTTCTTCTGCGTCTTGGTGTTGTAGACGCCGCGCCCCTCGTGGAAACACTTCTTGAACAGCGCTCGGCTCGCGATGTCGCGCGGGACGAGGTTGCCGTAGCCGGGGTACGTCTCCTCGAGGAAGTACTCGCGCTCGCTCTCGGGCACGTCGCGGCCCGGGCGCTTCTCCTTCGCGTCGCGCGGGACCCAGACGCGGCCGCCCTCACCCCGCACGCTCTCCGAGATGAGGCGGAGCTTGTCGGCGCCGGGGATGGCCGTCGGGTGGACCTGGATGAACTCGCCGTTCGCGTAGCACGCGCCCTGCTGGTACGCCGTGCTCGTCGCGGTGCCGGTGCAGATGAGGCTGTTGGTCGAGCGGCCGAAGATGATGCCGCAGCCGCCTGTCGCCAGGGCCACCGCGTCGCCGGGGAAGGCCTCGACGCGCATCGACTTCATGTCCTGCGCGACGATGCCGCGGCAGCGGCCGGTTTCGTCGAGCACGAGGGAGAGGAAATCCCAGAACTCGAACTTGCGGACCATCTTCTCGCCGGGGATGGCCGTGCCCTTGTCGTCTTCCACGTCGATGGTCTCGTAACGGCGGACCTGCTCGTCGAGCGCGTAGAGCAGCTGCTGGCCCGTCGTCGCGCCGGCGAAGGCGGTGCGGTGGAAGAGCGAGCCGCCGAAGCGGCGGAAGTCGAGCAGCCCCTCGCCCGTGCGGTTGAAGGGCACGCCCATCCGGTCGAGCATGAAGACGATGCCCGGCGCGGCGTCCGCCATGCCCTTCACGGGGGGCTGGTTGGCGAGGAAGTCGCCGCCGTAGACCGTCTCCTCGAGGTGGATTTGCGGCGAGTCGCCCTCGCCCTTGGTGTTGACGCTCGCGTTGATGCCCCCCTGGGCGCACACCGAGTGCGAGCGCTTGACCGGGACGAGCGAGAAGAGGTCGACCGCGACGCCGGCCTCGCACAGCTTGATCGTCGTCGTCAGCCCCGCGAGCCCGCCGCCCACGACGATGACGCGGCGGATCTTGCCCTTGGCTTCGCTCGAGGATTTCTTTGCCATCGGCAGGACTTGTAGAGGCGCGCGGCGCGCCCGTAAAGCGCCGCCTCCGGCCGCCTATCGGCTGCCCGGCGTGCAGGGCGCCTCGGCGGTGTGGTCGGCCCTGCCGACGTGCATGCCGGTCGCGAGAGAGACGACGGTGCCCGCGCCCGCGACGAAGAGCAGAAGACCGAACGCCGCGCACGCCCAGCCCGCGCGCGTCGCGGCCGCGCCGCGAAGGGGGGTGTGGGCGACGAGGTACGTCCACAGGCCCGCCGAGAGGTGGAAGACGGCGGCGGTCACGCCGAGCAGGTAGGCGACGGCCATGAGCGGGACGCCGTGCGACGTCGACGAGAGGTGCGTCATCATCGTCGAGTAAAGAGCGTCGTGGGCGAGCCCGTGGAGCGCGCGCTGCGCCCGAAGCTCCCACACGTGGGCGAGGACGAAGACGGCGAGCACCAGCCCGCTGATCCGCTGCGCGCCGTGGACCCAGGCCGTCCGGGCCGGGAAGCGATCGAGGTCGGGCCGCGGCCGCTGCCACAGCCAGAAGCCGTACAGCGCGTGAAAAGCGAAGGGCACGCCCACGAAGACGATCTCGACGACGCCCAGCAGCGGGAGCCGGCCCCACGCCGAGGCCGAGAGGAACGCGGCCTGGCCGCGAACTGCCGCGGCGTTGACTCCGAGGTGCAGGAGCAAGAAGGCTCCGAGGGCGACGAGGCCCGAGAGCGAATGAAGCCGCCTGAGTGCTTGCGCGGAGGGCACCGGCCTCGTTTCTTACACGATTCCGGCGGCGCGCGCGGGGTGATGGCGCTCGGCGCCTTCGTTTGCGATGATCGACGGATGCGGCGCGGGCTGCTCTTCGGGATGACCCTCTTCTTCGCGTGCGGAGGCGCGCCGGTCTCCGAGCACCCCGTGCCGGTGCTCTCGACGTCGCCCGAAGCCGGCGCGGCCTTTGCCGAGCTTCGCGACGCCTTCGC
>DATIQP010000113.1:0-2620 GCA_035470765.1 Polyangiaceae bacterium
ACGGTGACGTTGAAGTTCCACCTCTGCATGAGCGGCGGGTGGTGGTGGGTGGCGTGGTGGCGGCGGAGGCGCTTGATGGCGCCGAGCTTCGAGACGAAGTGGTCCTTGGGCAGGTGGTAGGCCAGGTGCAGCCACTCGTACGACAGGACGTACGACATCGTCGTCGCCACGAAGAGGTAGGCCAGGTTCGCGCGCACGAACCAGAGGGCGACGGTGATGGGCGCCGTGATGAGGAAGATGGCGGCGATGCCGAACGCCGGCAAGAGCACGAGCGCGTACTCGCGGCGGTCGCGGACGGCCATGTCCTTCGCGATGAAGACGCGGTGGTGCATGGGCGTGTGCCGGTCGTAGAGGATGCGCGCGGGGCCGCGCATGCGGCGGTGGAGCGCGTGCTTGTGCGCGCGCCACTCGGTGGCGTTCGACATCACGTAGACGATCGGCACCAGCAAGAGCTCGTACCAGCGCACGTCGCGCAGCAGCGCGATGGACGCCGCGATGAGGCCGAGGCCTACGACGGCCGGGACGCCGAGGTGGAGCGAGGGCGAGTAGCGCGTGGGGATGGCGTCGCGGGTCTTCTTACGGAAGGCCTCGCGGGCGTCGTCGGGCTCGAGCGGCTCGTCGACCTTCCCGGTGAGCGGGTGATGCGGCTGGCTCTCGGTCGGCTGGACCCGTTCGGCGGACGCCACCATCGGAGCACCTCTCACCTACATTCTGTAAACGCAGAATTCTCGGATGGCAAGGGGCGAACAGGCTCTTCGAGAGCCTCCCGCCTCAGCCCGGTCCCCCGGGCGGCTGGACCAGCACGCTCAGCGTGAAGCCCGCCCCGCGCAGCGGACGGCCCTGGATGATCGCGCCCGGCGTGAGCTGCACGTCGCCGCCGTGGCCCTGCGCGATGCGCCGCGCGATCGCGAGGCCGACGCCGACGCCGCCGTGCGCCCGCGTGGGCGAGCCGTCGAGCTGAAGGAACGGCTCGAAGATGCGGTCGGCGCGGTTCTCGGGGATGCCGGGGCCGCTGTCGGCGACGAGCAAGGCGTAGTGGGCCTCGGCGCGCCACACCGCGACGCCGACGGTGCCGCCCTCGGGGCTGAACTTGGCGGCGTTGTCGAGGAGCTGGCCGATGGCGCGCCCGAGGCGATCGCTGTCGCCGACGGCGGGGAGCGGCCCGCGCGGGAGCTGCTCGAGGAGGCCGATGCGTCGTTCGGCGAACTTGTCGGCGTGGAGCGCCATCGCGCGGCGGACGGTGTCGAGGAAATCGTACTCGCGGTGGAAGAACTTCATCCGCCCGGTCTCGAGGCCGGTGACGTCGATGAGGTTGTCGAGCGTGGCGCGCAGGCGCCGCACGCTGTCGTCCATGGCGCGGAGGGCCTTGAGCTGAGGCTTGGAGACACCGCCGAGCTCCTCGTCGACGAGCATGCGCAGGTAGCCGACGATGGGAGTGAGCGGGGTGGCGAGCTCGTGCGAGATGTTGCGGTAGAACTCGGCGCGCAGCCGCTCCATCTCGCGCAGCCGCTCGTTGGCCGTCGAGAGCTCGGCGACCTTCTCTTCGAGGTGGGCGACGATGCGTCCGCTCTGCAGGCGCAGGCGCTCGCCGGTGGCGTCGGGCGAGGAGGCGAACGGGGCGCGAAGCCCGCGCAGGAAGCTCCGGATCTGGCTGCCGAAGACGCGGGCGTCGATGGGCTTCTGGACGAAGCCGTCGCAGCCGACGGCGGCGCTCGTGTCGCGGTCGCCCTCGGCGGTGATGGCGACGATGGGGACGCCGACGAGCGAGGGCTCGCTGCGAAGGCGGAGGGTGACCTCGTAGCCGTCGAGGCCGGGGATGTTGAGGTCGACCAGGACGAGGTCGGGCGCCTGCGAGAGCGCGAGGCGGACGCCGGTCAGGCCGTCCGGCGCGTCGACGACCTCGAGGCCTTCGGCGGCGAGCAGCTTGCGGACGAGGAGCCGGTTGCGAGGGTCGTCCTCGATGTGCAAGACCCGCGACATGCGCCGGCGTGCACTCTAGCATGTTCCGGCTTTACATCCGGCGCGCACAGGCTAGTTTCGGGCCCCGATGCGCACGTTTCGCTTCGCTCTTTTGGTTGCCTCTGCCCTGCCCTTCGTTGCGGCCGGGCTCGGCTGTTCCAAGCTCACCTCGCCGCCCGAGCCGGAGGCGATCGCTTCCGACACGATCACGGCCGCGCCGGCGGCGCCCCATGGCTCGGCCTCGGCCGCGCCGACGACGTTTCCGAGGCCGAACCCCCTCCCCGCCGCGAGCGCGCCCGTTGCGCCCGCGGGCGATCTGAAGGTGGAGGACCTGGTCGTCGGCAAGGGTCCGGTGGTCAAGAACGGCGACACGATCTCGGTCCACTACGTCGGCAGCTTGCTCGACGGCACCAAGTTCGACGCCTCGCGCGACCACGGCAACCAGCCCTTCACGCTGACCATCCCCGGCCGTGTCATCGACGGGTGGAACAAGGGCATTCCCGGCATGCGCGTCGGCGGAAAGCGCAAGCTCACGATCCCGCCGCAGATGGGCTACGGCCCGCGCGGCAGCCCGCCGAAGATCCCGCCGAACGCGACGCTCGTCTTCGAGATCGAGCTGGTCGAGATCAAATCCCCGGGTCCCACCGCGCCCAACGCGCCG
>DATIQP010000114.1:0-11438 GCA_035470765.1 Polyangiaceae bacterium
CGAGCAGATCCGCGCCCTTGTCGAGCTTGCTCGCGACCTCGAGCACCTTGCCGACGAAGCCGCGGAAGTCCTCGCCGCGCGAGACGAAGTCCGTCTGCGTGTTGACCTCGACGATGGTGCCGCGCGTGCCGTTCTCGGTCACGAGCGTGCGGACCTCGCCCTCGGTCGCGACCTTTCCGGAGCGCGCCGCGGCCTTGACGATGCCCTTCTTGAGGATGACCTCGACGGCCTTGTCCATGTCGCCTTCGGCCTCGACGAGAGCGCTCTTGCAGTCGCTCATGCCGGCCTGCGTGCGCTCACGCAGCTCTTTGATCATTGCGGGTGTGATTGCAGCCATGATCTCTTCCTTTAATCAGTTGGGAGCGTCGCCGCTCGGCTGACCGCCTTCGGACGGCCCGGCGGCCCCACCCTGACCACCACCGCCGCCGCCACCGCGGCGCCCGTAGACCTCGGCCACCGGAGCGCCGCCGCGGCTCTGCTCCTCGCGCGGCTGGAAGTCCTTGCGGCGCTGCGAGCCCTCGACGACCGCGTCCGCGATGCGGGCGGTGATGAGCTTGATCGAACGGATGGCGTCGTCGTTGCCGGGGATGACGTAGTCGACGAGATCCGGATCGCAGTTCGTGTCGGTGATCGCGATGACGGGCACCTCGAGCTTGCGCGCCTCCTGCACGGCGATCGTCTCCATCGACGGGTCGATGACGAAGATGGCGGCGGGCAGCGCCGACATGGTCTTGAGGCCGCCGAGGTACCTCTCCGAGCGCTCGCGCTCCTTCTCGAGGCGCGACACTTCCTTCTTCGGCAGCTGGAGGTGCGTGCCGTCTTCCTTCATGCGCTCGAGCTGACGAAGCCGCTCGAGGCCCTGCTTGATGGTGCGGAAGTTGGTGAGCGTGCCGCCGAGCCAGCGGTTGACGACGAAGAACGAGCCGCTGCGCGCCGCCTCCTCCTGCACGATCTCCTGGGCCTGGCGCTTGGTGCCAACCATCAGGATGTGGCCGCCGCGGCCGACGGTCTCGGCGACGAAGTTGTACGCCCGCTGGAACAGGCGCGCCGTCTGATCGAGATCGATGATGTGGACGCCGTTGCGCGCGCCGTAGATGTACTGGCGCATCTTCGGGTTCCAGCGCTTGGTCTGGTGGCCGAAGTGGACGCCGGCGTCGAGCAGGGACTTGACGGGGAGCGGGGCCTCGCCGCGCGCGGGCGGCAGGGCGGATTCGATGGACTGGGTCATTTGCGCGCTTCCTTTCGGTTGAGCCTCCGCCCCTCGCTTCGACCAGCGTCGCTGACGCGACGCACCGGGCCGACAGCTTGCGCCGAGGGGCGTGTGGAATTGCTGGAACATCCCCGCGGAATTGCGGGGACGCGAACAATACGCATAGAAAACCCGCCGTCAAGCTGACTCCGCCTCCGTCTCCAGCTCTTGAATTCCGCCCCGACCCCAGGCATCTGTTCGCCCGGCGGCCGAGAACTGCCAAGGATCTCGCTTTTGAAAAGACTCGTGGCTCTGGCCCTCGCCGCCGCCGGCCTGCTCATCGCCCCATCATCCCGCGCCGGCGAGATCCAGGTCGACGCCGGCACCAGCATGCTCGGCTCGAGCTGGCAGGGCGATTTCGCCGCCGGGGGACTACTCCGGCTCGGCTACCGCTTCGCCCATGTCGTCGCGATCGATTTCGTCGGCTGGGAGCAGTACGCCACCGTCGACACGCGCATGAACACCGGCCTCACCTTCGGCGTGACCGGCTTCATCCCGCTAAGGCGCGTTCGCCCGTCGCTGCGGCTGTTCGCCATCCATCAGCACGAGGAGGCGTTGGTCTCGGTCGCGAGCACGCCGGGCGGCCTCCTCTTCGGCATCGGCCCGGGCATTCGCCACCGCGCCGGCGGCGGCCTGACGCTCGGCGCCGAGATCCCGTTCCTCAAACAAGGCGATCTCGAGTGGCTCGTCGTGGCCGACCTCGAGGGCATCTGGTTCCCCGACCCGCTCGGCCCGAACTACTACTTCGGCGCCAACGTCGGCATCGGCTTCAACTTCAACCTCGCGAAGCTGCCATGACGGCGGCGAGAGGCGCGAACGCTCTGCTCGCCGGGTGCATCCTCGCCGCCGCGGCGCTGGCCGCGTGCGGCTGGGAGGACCTCTCCAGCTACCCCTGCCCGCCCGGCGGGACGACGCTCACCTACGCCAACTTCGGCCAGCAGTTCTTCGGGGCCTGGTGCGTGCGCTGCCACGGGGGGCCGAACGGCTACAGCTCGCGCGCCTTCACCGACGTGAGCACCATCCGCGCCCAGGCCGCCGACATCTTCCGCAACGCCGCCGAGGACAACACCTCGATGCCGCCCGGCCCCGACGACCCTCCGAAGGACGAACGCTACAAGCTCGCCGAGTGGCTCGCGTGCGGCGCGCCTTGATGGTTTACTCCGTAGCCATCATGCGCACCTCGACGGGCCTCGCGCTCTTCATGGTCCTGGCCACCGCCGCCTGCGGCGGCAAGACACCGCTGCCGAAGGGCCCGCCGCCCGAGTACGAAGACGAGCCCGCGCCGAGCGCGAGCGCCGCCGCGACCCAGGCCCAGGGCGCGACGCCGCCTTCGTCGGGCGTCACGGGCCCGTCGGACGGCGGAGCTGGCGGCTGACGGGCCCACCTGTCGTTGCCGGCCCCACATTGCAAAATGATTCTGTAAATTCGGCGGTTCTCGGCGCCCGAACCGGTTATCGTTAAGGTTGGTTGGATTCCGTCGTGCTGCCCAAGGTTGGCGAGGTCGTCGCCAACAAGTATCGGATCGAAGGACCGCTGGGTAAGGGCGGCATGGCGGTGGTGTTTGCTGCACACCATGTCCTGCTCGACAAACCCGTCGCGATGAAATTCCTCTCGCCGGATCTGCCCCGCAAGGAGGAGCTCTTCGCGCGGTTCCTCACCGAGGCGCAGGCGGCGGCGCGCGTCGACAGCCCGCACGTCGCTCGAGTGATGGACGTCGGCGCGCTCGCGAGCGGGCTGCCCTACATGGTGATGGAACGGCTCGACGGGTGCGACCTGGAGGAGCTGCTGACGCTCGAGAAGCGGCTCGCCATCGGCGACGCCGTCGACTACCTGCTGCAGGCGCTTCAGGGCCTCGCGCACGCGCACACGCTCGGCATCGTGCACCGCGATCTCAAGCCGTCCAACCTCTTCCTCGCCCACCAGAGCGACGGCACCGCCATCGTGAAGATCCTCGACTTCGGCATCGCCAAGCTCGACACGTCGGGCCGCCGCACCCAGCAGCAGCAGGCGCTCGGCTCCCCGCTGTACATGTCGCCCGAGCACATCAAGAACGAGGCCGTCGATTCTCGCGCCGACATCTGGTCGATCGGCGTCGTTGCCTACGAGCTGCTCACGGGGCGCACTCCGTTCGAGGCCGAGGGCATCGGCGAGACGCTCGCCGCCGTGCTGCAGCGCGCGCCCAAGCCGATTCGGGCGCTGCGGCCCGAGGTGCCCGAGGAGCTCGACGCGGCGATCCTCCGCTGTCTGCGCCAGTCGCCGGAGGACCGCTACGCGGACGCGGCGCAGCTCGCGCGGGCGATCGCGCCGTGGGGCACGGGGGCGTGCAGCGCTCTGGTCGACTCGATCGAGCAGACGCTGCGGCAGCAGCTCCGCCGCTACTCGGGCGAGGCCATCATCCTCCGGCCCGCCTCCGACCCGCGCGTACCGATTCGCCAGCCCAGCCGCCCGGACACGACCAGCGCGCCGACGGTGAGCGTGCTCGACACCCGCGCGCCCACCCTCCACGCCGTGACCGAGGACTCGATCCCGGAGCTGCGCCCGAAGCGGTTCCGCTGGCTGCTGCTCGCCATGGTGCTCGGCGCGGGCGCGTACGGCGCGGCGGTGTTCGAGGGATTGTTGCCGCGACCGGCCTTCCTCGCCCTGCCCGTCGCGTCGGCCTCGTCGGTTGCGTCCGCCCTGGCGGAGCTGCCGTCCGCGAGCGCCTCTGCGGCGCTCGCTCCGGCCGCGTCGGCGGTCCGGCACGCGACGACGACCGCGCCGACCGCCAGCCCCCACCCTTCTCACCACGCCGCCGCGACCGTCAAGAAGCGGCCCTGACGCCGGAGAGGCCCGCTCTGGCGATCCGAGCGGCTTTGCGGTAAGGGAACGCGACGGTCGGTCTGCCCGCCGTACGTGCCGGAATGCAATCGCTCACCCTGACAGACCCCACCGCCGCGCCCACCTACGGCGACGGCCCGCTCTCCCGCTGGTGCAGCAAGGCGCTCTACGAGCCGCGCGACCAGGTGTTCGTACGCCTCACGCTGCGGATGGTCGCGACGCAGATCGTGGCGATGAGCGCGCTCTACGCGGCCGTCCGCTTCGCTCCGGTGCCCGCGTGGATCCCCATGGCGGCCTACTTCGCGCTCTGGGGCTGGCTCACACCGCCGGTCATCCTGATGCTCCACTGCACGATGCACCGGCCCTTCATCCGGAACCCCAAGTGGCTGGACAAGGCGCACCCGTTCGCCATGTCGTTCTTCTTCGGCATCCCGATGGGCTACCGCGAGCACCACATGGGGATGCACCACGTCGAGGACAACATGGGCGACGACCTGTCCTCGACGATGCGCTACCGCCGCGACAGCTTCGCGCACTTCCTCGTCTACTTCGTGCGTTTCTTCTTCTTGAGTGTCGTCGAGCTGCCGCTCTACCTCGCGCGCCGCCGCCGAACCGCGATGGCGCGGCGGGCGATCTTCGGCGAGCTGGCTCACGAAGCGATCATCGTCGGTGCGATCTTGATCGACTGGCGCTTCGGCGTCGCCGCGTTCCTCGCCCCGTACGTCACGTGCCGCTTCATGATGATGGTCGGCAACTGGGGCCAGCACGCCTTCGTCAACACCAGCCGCAAGAACAACGGCATCTCGAACTCGATCACGTGCATCAACAGCACGTACAACAAGCGCGCCTTCAACGACGGCTACCACATCGGCCACCACCTCAAGGCCAACCGCCACTGGACGGAGATGCCCGGCGACTTCCTCGCGAACCAGGAGGCGTACGCTCGCGAAGGCGCCCTCGTCTTCGAGGGGCTCGACTTCTTCCTGGTGTCGGTCCTCTTGTGGCTCGGCCGCTACGACGTGCTGGCGCGCCGCTTCGTGCGGCTCGACGGGCCGCGCAGCGACGAGGACGTGATCGAGATGCTCAAGGAGCGCGTGAAACCGGTGCGCTCGTGGCCCGCCGAGCGCATCGACGCCGCGACCGCCGCGTGAGGGACGCGGTTTCGGCGCTCGCGGCCGTCCTCTTGGCGACGGCGTGCAACGGGGCGCCGCCCGGTCCGCGCTGCCAGGCCTCGCCTTCGGCCCTGTCGTCCGACGCGCAGGCCCGCACCCTCGCCAGCTCGCCCGCGCGGTGCGGGATGGCGCCGTACGCGTGGCTCGACGACCCGACGCTGGGCAACGTCGCGTTCACCGGCGATCACGTGTCCTACTCGCCGAGCGGCCTCGCCGTGCTGTTCGCCATCACCCAGTACACGCCGCCCGCTCCGCTCCACGCCGTCGACCTCGACGTCGTCGGGTACACGACGCAGGACCGCGGCAAGCTGATCACCGCGACGGCCGCCGTCGCCTACCCCACCGACTACGATCAGACCACCGCCCTGCCGGTCTTGCTCTTCTTGCACGGCACCTCGGGCTTCACCGATCTCTGCGCGCCGAGCGCGCAGACCGACGAGCGCACCCTCATCGCGTCGCTCGCCGGCCTCGGCTACGTCGTCGTCGCGCCCGACTACATCGGCATGCAGAACGGCAGGCCGACGGGGTTCTTGCACCCGTACCTCGTGGGCGAGGCGACGGCGATCGCGTCGCTCGACGCGGTGCGCGCCGGGGCGCGCTTCGTCGCTGCGCGCGCGGACGTGACCACGTGCGCCGCGCCGAGGTTCGTCACGCTCGGCGGCTCGCAGGGCGGGCACGCCGCGCTCTGGGTCGACCGCCTCGCCCCATACTACGCGCCGGAGCTCGAGCACGACGGCGCCGTGGCGACCGTGCCGCCCGCGGACCTGAAAGCGGAGGTCGACCGGGCGCTGACACAGCTCGTCCCCGCGTCCGCCAACACCGCGGCGTTCTTCGTCGCGTCGAGCGACTGGTACGGGACGACGTCGCTTCTCTCGCAGGTCTTCATCCCACCGCTCGACACCCAGCTCCACGACGAGTTCGCGACGACGTGCAGCCCGGGCAAGTCCGTGCAGAACGCGACCTCGCTCGATCAGGTCTTCCAGACGTCGCTCCTATCGCAGGTCCAGAGCGGCGGCATCGCGTCCGTGTCGCCGTGGGGCTGCACGGTGGTGGAGAACGGCCTCCTCACCACGTCCACGCCGCGGCCCGCCTCGAGCGCCTACGTGCCGAGCTACGGCATCCTCTATGTGCTCGGCGAGGCGGACACGCTCGTGAGCACGCCGATCGAGCAGGTGAGCTTCGACACGCTCTGCCAGCGCGGCATGCCGCTCGAGTACCTGGAGTGCGCCGGCGCGAGCCACACCGCCACGACGGCGTGGGCGCTTCCCGAGATCCTGGATTTTCTCTCGGACCGCGTCGCCAAAAAACCGTTGCTTCCGTCGGCCGTCTGCAACCGCGGCGCCGCCGTGACCTGCCGCGGCACGCCTCCCTGACGGCGTGCTAGCTTCTCGTCGATGCCGAACCCCGAAGTCGCGCACCTGGCGGAGCTCGCGTCGCTCTCGCTGACCGGCGACGAGGCCGCCGCGCTCGCCAAGGATCTCGAAGCGATCGTCCGGTACGTCGACGAGCTGAACCAGCTCGACACCGAGGGCGTGCCCCCGACGTCCCACGTGCAGCTCAAACGAGGGGCGTTGCGCGAGGACGCCGTGCAGCCCGGGGTGTCGCACGAGGACGCGCTCTCGCAGGCGCCCGAGGTCTCCGAGGGCGGCTTCGCGGTGCCGCGCTTCGTGGAGTCGGGATGACTGCAGCACGCTCGAGCCCCCTCGACCTCCCCGTGACCCAGCTCGCCGACGAGGTCCGGCGCGGCGGGGTGTCGGCGTCGGACATCGCGCGGGAGTGCCTCGCGCGCATCGCCGCGCGCGATCCGAAGCTGCACGCCTTCCTCGCGACGAGCCGCGAGGAGCTGCTCTCGCAGGCGCGCTCGATCGACGACAAGCGCGCGCGCGGCGAGGCGCTCGGCCCGCTCGCGGGCGTCCCGGTCGCCCTCAAGGACGCGCTGTGCACGCGCGGCGTGCCCACGACCGCGGGCTCGAAGATCCTCGAAGGCTACGTGCCGCCGTACGACGCCACGGTGGTGGCGCGGCTGCGCGCGGCCGACGCGCTCCTCCCGGGCAAGACGAACATGGACGAGTTCGCGATGGGCTCGTCGAACGAGAACAGCGCCTTCGGCCCGTGTCACAACCCCTGGGACGTCTCCCGCGCGCCCGGCGGCTCGTCGGGCGGCAGCGCGGTGGCGGTCGCCGCGCGCATGACGCCCGCCTCGCTCGGCAGCGACACCGGCGGGTCGATCCGACAGCCCGCGTCGTTCACGAACGTCGTCGGCGTGAAGCCGACCTACGGGCGCGTCTCGCGCTACGGGCTCGTCGCGTTCGCCTCGAGCCTCGACCAGGTCGGCCCGCTCGCGAGCGACGTGCGCGGGGCGGCGCGCGTGCTCGAGATCATCGCGGGCCACGATCCCAAGGACGCCACCTCGCTCCCGGACGACGTCAGCGCGTACGAGGCCGCGTGCGACAGGCCCGTACGCGGCATGCGCATCGGCGTCCCGGAAGAGTACTTCGGCGAGGGGCTCGACCCCGCCGTCGACCGCAGCGTCCGCAGCGCCATCGCCGCCCTCGAGCGGGACGGGTGCGTCGTCTCGCCCATTCGCCTCCCACACACGCGCTTCGCCGTCGCCACCTACTACGTCGTCGCCACCGCCGAGGCCTCGAGCAACCTGGCCCGCTTCGACGGCGTCCGCTACGGCCTGCGCGTCGAGGCTCCGTCGCTGCGCGAGCTCTACGGCAAGACGCGCGACGCCGGCTTCGGCCGCGAGGTGAAGCGACGCATCTTGCTCGGCACGTTCGTCCTGTCCGCCGGCTACTACGACGCCTACTACCTCAAGGCGCAGAAGGTCCGCACGCTCATCCGGCGCGACTTCGACGCCGCGTTCGAGCGCGTCGACGCCATCGCCTGCCCGACCGCGCCGACGCCTCCGTTCTCGCTCGGCGACAAAGTGAAGGACCCGCTCGCGATGTACCTCTCCGACGTCTGCACGCTGCCGGCGAGCCTCGCCGGGCTGCCGGCGATGAGCGTCCCTTGCGCGCCGACCGACTCCGGACTGCCCGTCGGCCTGCAGCTGATCGGGCGAGCCGCCGACGAGGCGACGCTGTTCTCGCTCGCGGCCGCGTGCGAGCGCGCGTTCCCCCCGCGGGCCGCGTCGTGACCACCAGCCTCGAGGTCGAGGCGCTGACGCCGGCGCGCTGGCCCGCGCTCGAGGCCTTCTTTCGCGCATGCGACTCGCCCTGCTTCTGCCGGTTCTGGCACTTCGAGGGCGACAAGAACGCCTGGCTCGCCCGCTGCGTCGAGGAGCCGGAGAAGAACGCCGCCGAGCAGCGAGCGCTCGTGGACCGCGGCGATCCCGCCGCCCGCGGCCTCGTCGCGACGCGCGGGGGCGACGTCGTCGGCTGGATGAAGCTCGCTCCGCGCGCCGCGCTGCCCAAGCTGCGCGCGCGGCCCGTATACCGCGCGCTCGATCTCGGGAGCGACGACGGCGTCTGGTCCATCGGCTGCTTTCTCATCCACCCGGCCGCGCGGCGGACGGGCGTCGCGCGCGCCCTCGCGGAGGCCGCGCCGCGCTTTGCCGCGGAGTGGGGCGCGCGCGCGATCGAGGCCTATCCTCACAAATCCTCCACGCCGCTCGGAGAGCACGAGGCCTGGATGGGTCCGTACGCGCTCTTCACGAGCCTCGGCTTCGAGACGGTGCCGAGCGCAGTGGACGGCCCCTACCCCGTTCTTCGTCGCGTGCTCTGAGCCTCGCGCCGCGGCGCGCCACGGTTACGCGGGCCTCCGTTTCGTGTAAGAATCGCAGGCATGCTTCGCCTCACGTCCTTCGTCGGGATCGCGGTCCTCGTGCTCGCTTGCTCGCCCTCCTCCAGCGGCGAGCCCGACGGAGGTGACGCCGCGGTCACGTTCACGTACACACCGCAAGGGTGCTCCTACACCGTGACGCCCCCGGACGCGCGCGGCTTCGTTTCTCCGACGCTCGACGACGGCGCTCCGATCACCGACGCGACGGGCGGCGCGCCGATCCGCGTGCGCCTCGGTCTCGGCGGCGGAGCGGAGGGCGCGGATCCGACGACGACCGTGGCGTTCACCTGGGAGACGGCCGCGCAGATCGGCGCCGCGCAGGTGCGCATCGGCACGCAGCCCACCGCCCTCTCCGACGTGCACAAGGGTTACTCGTGGCTCACTCCCCCGCCCTCGGTCGGCTTCGGCACGACGGACGCCCCCGCGAACATGCACGAGGTCCACGTCTGCGGCCTCTCGGCGGGCACGACGTACTACTACCAGGTCGGCGGCGGCGTCCCCGGCCAGGAGGCGTGGAGCGCGACGCAGTCGTTCACCACGCTGCCCGCGGCTGGTCCGATCGTGGTCGGCGTCTCGGGCGACTCGCGCGACGACGCGAGCGTCTTCCAACTCGTTCAGGAGAGGATGCGCGACGGCGCCGCCGCGATGCAGATCTTCTCCGGCGACTTCGTCCTCTGGGGCGCTTCCGAGGCGCTCTACCAGCAGTGGCTCGACAAGGCGTGGAAGGACCCGGTCGATTCCTCGAAGTTCCTCACGCTCGGCCAGCAGCTGATCTTGCCGGTCGCGGGCAACCACGAGAACAGCTCGGCGCAGTTCTACGGCAACTTCGCGCTGCCCGGCGACGGCCCCTTCGCCGAGGAGTTCTTCTCCGTCGACGTCGGCTCCGCCCACATCCTCCAGTTCGACGACCAGTCGATCGCCACCGCCCCCGGCAGCGACGAGGCCAAGGCGGCGCTCGCCTTCATCGACTCCGATCTCGGCAAGGCCGAGCAGAACCGCGCCGCGCGCCCGTTCTTGATCGTCGAGCACCACCGCGGCGAGTTCTCCACCGCGAACCACGGCACCGACGCGGACGTCGTCGCCACCCGCAACACGCTCTTCCCCATCTTCACCAAGCACCACGTCGACCTCGTGCTCAACGGGCACGACCACGACTACGAGCGCAGCAACCCCATCAACGGCGATCCGACCAACCCCACCGTCGTCACCGACCCGACCCAGGGCGTCAGCTACGTGGTGTGCGCGGGCGCCGGCGCCGGCGCGTACTCGCCCAGCACGACCCCGGTTGCGTACCGCGCGATCAACGCGGGGTTCGGCGGCACGACGCCCTACGTCGGTGTCTACGCCCTCATGACCCTCGACGCGCATACGCTCGCCTTCAAGGCCTACGGCCTCAAGGCGAGCGGCGGCGGCGTGGCCGGCGACGACGTGCTCGACACCTTGACGTTGACGCGCTGAAGTGCCCTCCGCGAATGTCGGCGCGCTACGTGCACGCCGACTGACCGCCGTCAGGAGCGCGCAAATCGATCGCGTCGCGATCGTGTGACAAGCCGGCGGCGCTCCGGTAACGTGCGCGCCCATGGCAGGTGGAAAGGCACGCGATCAGGCTTTTTTCGGGGCATTCACTGCCCACGCGAAGCTCTGCGTGGAAGGATCGCGCAAGCTCGCCGAGCTGCTCGCCGATCCGCAGCGGGCCGAGGCGCTCGCCAAGGAGATCAAGGACCTCGAGAACGAGGCCGACGGGATCACGCACGATACGGTCAAGCAGCTCCACGAGACATGGATCACGCCGCTCGATCGCGCCGACATCCACGACCTCATCACGAAGCTCGACGACGTGCTCGACATGATCGAGGCCGTGAGCGAGCGCGTCGCCATCTTCCGCGTCCGCGACAAGAACGCGCTCGCCGAGCAGCTCGCCGACGTCCTCCGGCGTAGCTGCGACGCGCTCGCGAAGGCGGTGGCGCTGGTGCCGACCGTCGCCAAATCTTCCAAGGAGATCCTCGAGGCCGCGGTCGAGGTGAATCGCCTCGAGAACGAGGCCGACGACGTCTACCGCAAGGCGCTGGGTGAGCTCTTCAACCCCGAGCCCAACACGAACGTGAACGCGCTCGAGGTCCTCAAGTGGCGCGAAATCTTCGACTACCTCGAGAACGCGACCGACGCGTGCGAGGACGTGGCCAACGTCCTCGAAGGCATCGTTCTCGAATACGCCTGAGGCGGTAGCCACGTGAACCGACCGAGTCTTATTCGAGAGCTGCAGTCGACTTGCAACGCTCGGCCCGCGCGGAGTAGCCGCCCATGACCGCGCTGATCCTGATCATCGCTCTGGCGCTGGCGTTCGATTTCGTCAACGGCTTCCACGACGCCGCCAACTCGATCGCCACCGTCGTCTCGACGCGAGTCCTGTCGCC
>DATIQP010000115.1:0-22644 GCA_035470765.1 Polyangiaceae bacterium
CGCGACGACGACCTCGCGACGCTCTTCTTCGGGCAGTCGACGAGCGTGCACGTCACGCGCATGCGCTCGGACATCGCACGCGCGGCGCTCAGCGCCGACCTCGGGCTGCAGGCGTCGGCCGATCAGAGCGATCTGAGCAACCAGCGCTACCCGACGGCGACGACGGGCACGTACACCTGTCCGAGCTACGGCTCGTGCGGCGGCCCGAACAACCCGCCCGTCAGCGCGTACGGCGGCGGCTGCGACGTCGCGAAGGAGGCGCCGTCCGGGAACGAGCTGCTGCTCGGGCTCGCGGGCGCGATCGGCATGATCGGCTGGGGCTTCGTCCGCCGGCGCCGCCCTCGTCGCGCTTGACAAGCGTGCGGCGCGGCTGCCAGCGTCGCGCGAGATGATTGGACGGCTCACCGGGCGCGTCATTGCCGAAGAACCCGACAGCGTCGTGCTCGACGTGCAGGGCGTGGGCTACGAGCTGACCGTCCCGCTCGGCACCCTCGGGCGCGCCCCGCGCGGCGAATCGGGCGCGGTCACGCTCTTCGTCCACACGCACGCGCGCGAGGACACCCTCTCGCTCTTCGGCTTCGCGAGCGAGGCGGACCGGACGGCCTTCCGCACGCTCATCGGCGTCTCCAACGTCGGGCCGAAGACGGCCATCGCGGTGCTGAGCATCCTCCCGGCCGAGGAGCTGGCGGCCACCGTCGGCGCCAAGGACGTGCGCAAGCTCACGGCCATCCCGGGCGTCGGCAAGAAGACCGCCGAGCGCCTGGTCCTCGAGCTCGAAGGCAAGGTGCAGAAGCTCGGCGGCCGGGCGCCGCTCAGGGCCGTCGCCGGCGGGCCGGTCGCGAGGCCGCCCTCGCGCCAGGCCGAGGTCGTCGTCGACGCCCTCGTACGCATGGGCTACCGCGCCGCCGAGGCCGAGCGCGCGCTGGGCGACATCGCCGACCGCGTCGAGACGCAGCCGCTCGAGCAGTCCGTGCGCGAAGCGCTCGCTTTTCTCGCGAAGTGACGCGCCCGGTGTTGTAGGGTCGATCGCCTGATGATGGACCGAGTGCTCGCTTACATCGACGAAGGCCGCGCGCGCTTCGTCGAGGAGCTGAAGGAGTGGGTGCGTATCCCGGCGATCTCGAGCGACCCGAGCCACAAGGCCGACCTCGAGAAGAACGCGGACTGGCTGCTCGCGAAGTTCCGCGACCTCGGCGCCGACCGCGCCGAGAAGTGGGAGACCGACGGCGGGCGCGGGCACCCCGCGGTGTTTGCATCCTACATGCATGCCCCCGGCAAGCCGACGCTGCTCGTCTACGGCCACCACGACGTCCAGCCCATCGAGCCGCTCGCGGAGTGGAAATCGCCGCCGTTCGAGCCCGCCATCCGCGAAGGTCGCCTGTGGGGCCGCGGTGTCGTGGACGACAAGGGCCAGGTGCACATCCACCTCAAGGCGCTCGAGTCGTTCATCCGCACCGGCGGCAAGCTACCCATCAACATCAAGCTCATCGTCGAGGGTGAGGAGGAGATTGGCAGCGCCAACCTGGACTCGCTCATGCGCGACCGCCAGAAGGACCTCGAGGCCGACTACGTGTGCGTGAGCGACACGGCCATGTTCGGGCGTGGGATCCCCTCGCTGTGCGTCGGCCTGCGCGGCCTCGTCTACCTCGAGGTGCACCTCGACGGCCCGAAGCAGGACCTGCACTCCGGCTCCTACGGCGGCGGCGTCGCGAACCCGATCAACGCGCTCGCGAGGATGATCGCTAAGCTCCACGACGAAGAGGGCCGCGTCACCGTCCCCGGCTTCTACGACGACGTGCTGCCGCTCACCTCGACCGAGCGCCACGAGATGGCGGAGCTGCCCTTCGACGAGAAGGAGTGGCTCGCACAGACCGGCGCCCCGGCGGCGGTCGGCGAGAAGGGCTTCACCACGCTCGAGCGGATCTGGGCGCGCCCCACGCTCGACTGCAACGGCATCAGCGGCGGCCACGAGGGCGAGGGCAGCAAGACCATCGTCCCCGCTCGCGCCTTCGCCAAGATCTCGTGCCGGCTCGTGCCCAACCAGTCGCCCGAGGACATCCAGCGCAAGCTCGCCGATCACCTCGTGCGCATCGCTCCGCCGGGCGTGCGCGTGCGCGTCGTGCCGATGCACGGCGGCCAGCCGTACCTGGCGCCGACGGATCACCCCGTCTTCGAGGTCGCCAAGCGCGCCTTCAGCAAGGCGTTCGGCAAGCCCACGGTCTTCATCCGCGAGGGCGGCTCGATCCCGTTCGTGCGCACGATCGCGGACGTGACGGGCAAGCCGTGCTTGCTGATGGGCTTCGGCCAGCCGGACGAGAACGCGCACGCGCCGAACGAGTGGCTCGACCTCGAGAACTACCACCTCGGGATCAAGAGCGCGGCGTACCTGTACGACGAGCTCGCGCGGCTCTGACCCCGGGGCGCCGCGGCGTCAGAGGAAGAAGAGCTGGTGCGCGAGGTCGCTGATCGCGCCTCCGAGCAGCAGGAACTCGATGAACGCGAGGGCGAGGAAGGGCCCGAACGCGAAGTGCGCTAGCCCGACCTCTTCCGGGTCTTGCTCCTGCGCGAGCGGGTCCTCTTCGAGCGCCTCCTTGGCCTCCTCGTCGCCCGCCGCCGCGGCCTTCCTCAGCTCCTCGAGCTCCTCCTGGACCCCTTGGGGTAGCGCGATCTTGCCGCGGACGAGCCATACGACGAACGCCGCGAGCGCGCCTTGCACCGCGCCCGCGAGCAGCGTCCAGAAGATCCCGTAGGGGCCGAAGAATGCGCCCGCCATCATGAGGAGCTTCGCGTCACCCATGCCCATGCCCGCGCGGCCGCGCACGATGCGGTAGAGGAAGATGAACGGGATGTAGGTGACCAGGAAGCCGAGGACGGCGGAGACGACGGCGCCCAGAATGGTGCCGCCCCGCAGCGACGCGGTGAGGATGCCGAGGACGGTGCCGCCGAGGGTGACCCCGTCGGGGATGTACATGAACTCGAAATCGATGAACGCCGCCGCGATGAGGCCGAGGATGGTCGCGAAGTCGGCGAGGTAGACGACGAGCGCGCGAACGGCCGACGCGTGCGGACCGAGCGGCGCGACGCAGAGCTCGAGCACCGCGAGCGAGGCCGCCCCGCCCAGCAGCTCGACCAGCGGGTAACGCCAGCTCAGCTTCGCCCCGCAGCACCGCGCGCGGCCGCGCAGGATCAGGAAGGACAGCACCGGGATGTTGTCGTACGGCGCCACGGGCTTGCCGCACGCCGGGCAGTGCGAGCCCGGTCGCACGACGCTCTCCTCGCGCGGTGTGCGGTAGATGACCACGTTCAGGAAGCTGCCCCAGAGCAGGCCGAACGGGACGGCGATCGCGCGGAGCGCGTTGATGGGCAGGTCGCCGAGCTCCATGCGTCGCCCGTACGTTAGCGCGCCCACGTCCGCTGCGCGACGTGCTACTCATCCCGCGCGGTTCGCACCCGTACACGTCCCATGCTGATGTCGGTCAACCCCGAGCACCCCGAGCCGCGCAAGATCGCGCGCGCGGCCGCGCTCCTCGAGGCAGGAGAGGTCATCGCCTACCCGACCGACACCGTCTACGGCATCGGCTGCGACGTCGCCAACAAGAAGGCCATCGACAAGGTCTACGCGATCAAGGGCATGGATCGAGGCCATCCGCTCGCGTTCATCTGCCCGGACCTCAGCGACATCGCGCGCTACGCGATCGTCGAGAAGTACCACTACCGGATCCTGAAGCGCCTCCTGCCCGGGCCGTACACCTTCATCCTCGAAGCCACGCGCGAGGTGCCCAAGATGCTCCACACCTCGAAACGCAAGACCGTGGGCATCCGCGTCCCGAACCACCCCGTCGCGATCGCAATCGTGCGCGCGCTAGGGCGGCCGATGGTGTCGACGACGGCGCAGCGCCCTGGCGAGCCGCCCCACGTCGACCCGCGGGAGATCGACTACGCGTTCCCGGGCCTGGGTCTGGTGATCGACTCGGGCGGCGGAGGGGACGTGCCGACGACGGTGGTGGATCTGACGACGATGCCGCCGAGCGTGATCCGCGAGGGAGCGGGGCCGATCGAGGCGATCGCGGGCTGACCGCCTCAATCGTATTGATCGGCTTCACGCTCGCCCCCGCAGGGTATGCGCAGCTCATCTTGGTGCGCACGCCGCGCCCTTGATACGTTTTCGACCCATGACGCGCCGCTCCTTGCCGATCGCCCTGCTCATGGCTTGCGGCAGCGGGCCGAGCTACGACCCGCACCCGGCGCTGCCGCCGTGGATGACGGACGCGAGCGTCTTCGTGTCGGGGCACGATCTCGAGGACCAGTACGACTGCCGCACGCAGATCTGCCGGCACAACGAGAACGTCGACATGATCTCCTGGAACAACGCCATCTGGCTCGTGCACCGTTCGACTGCTCCGCGGAGCTCACGGGCGTCCGCCTCGACGGGCCGCTGTCCTTCTTCTGGAACAATCGCCTCTTCGTCCTGGCCCGCAAGCACCTCCTCGACGACAGCGGGCGCAAGCGCACGGCGCTCTACGAGATCACGGGCAACCTCGAGGGCGGTCCCATCGACTACAAGGAGTGGGGCGAGCTCCCGAGCGCGGGGGACACGTCCTACGCCGGCAGCGCCAGCTCGACCCGAACCGCGCGCTCGTCGGCTGGTACAGCGGGGACCTCGACCTCGACCGGCCGTGGGTCCTCGCGATGTTCGATCTGACCGACGTCTGGCGCGGCACGATCGACTTCACCAAGCTGCACTAGGCGAGCGCAAGCGAGCCTGTGTGCGTGTGCTATTCAGCACACGCACCTAGCTGCTAATACTGACCCATGCTCGGCATGAAGGTCACGTTGCGGCTGCGCATGTCCTCGCACGACGCGCATTACGCGGGCGAGCTCGTGGACGGCGCGCGGATGCTTGCGCTGTTCGGGGATCTGGCGACGGAGCTGCTCATCCGCCTCGACGGCGACGAGGGGTTGTTCCGCGCGTACGAATCGGTGGAGTTCCTCGCGCCCGTCTTCTCCGGCGACTACATCGAGGCGACGGCGGAGCTCGTTCGCGTGGGCGACACGAGCCGGCGCATGCTGTTCGAGGCGCGCAAGGTGATCGCCAACGTGCGCTCGAGCAACCTGCCGGCGAGCGCCGCCGACGTGCTCAGCGACCCGGTGGTGGTGGCGCGCGCGATCGGGACTTGTGTCGTCCCCAAGCCGCTGCAACGGCGGCCCAAGGGCCTGTACATGCCCGGCTTGCCGCCCGGCCCGTCGCCGCAGGCCGAGCCCATCGTCACGAGCTGGCCGTCGCCGGACCTCGTGCTCACGGCGGCGATCGTCGGCGCGGAGACCACGCGCGAGCAGACGCCCCACCTGCCCATCACGGCGCGCGAGATCGCCGACGAGGCGGCGCGCTGCCGCGAGGCGGGCGCCGCGGTGATTCACCTCCACGTGCGCGAGCCCGACGGGCGACCCACGCAGTCGGCGGAGCGCTTCGCGGAGGCGATCGACGCCATCCGCAAGAAGACCGACTGCGTCGTGCAGACCTCGACGGGCGGCGCCGTCGGCATGAGCATCGTCGAGCGCGCCGGGCCGCTCTCGTGCCGCCCCGAGATGGCGACGCTCAACTGCGGCACCCTCAACTTCGGCGACGACGTCTTCGTCAACACGCGGCCGCAGATCCGCGATCTCGCCGCGCGCATCCGCAAGGTGGGCAGCGTGGCCGAGCTCGAGTGCTACGAGGTCGGCCACGTCGAGGAGGCCCTCAAGCTCTTCGCCGAGCACGAGATCGAGGCGCCGCTGCACTTCCAGTTCGTGCTGGGCGTGCCGGGCGGCATCGGCGCGCGCGAAGAGCACGTGCACTACATGAAGGGCCTGCTGCCGGAGAAGGCTACCTGGGCGGTCGCCGCGGTGGGACGCTTCCAGCAGCCTATGACCGAGGTGGCGATGCGCCTGGGCGGGCACGCGCGCGTCGGGCTGGAGGACAACATCTACCTCGAGAAGGGCGTCCTGGCCGAAGGCAGCGCGCCGCTCGTGAAGCGCGCCGCCGAGTACGCGCGCAGCATCGGCCGGCGGCCGGTCGAGCCGGACGCGGCGCGTGTGATGCTCGGGCTGCGTCCGCGCGATGCTTCGTAGATGACGACGACCCTCACCTTCGCGGCCGACACGCTCACGCCCGTGCGCGCGTACGCGAGCCTGCGGCGCGCGGCCGGCGACGGCGCGTCGTTCCTGCTCGAGAGCGTCGTCGGCGGGCAGCGCTGGGGGCGCTACAGCATCCTCGGCTACCGGCCGCGCTACGAGGCGCTGCTCTTCTCGGAGGGGCCGTGGCGCGTTCGCGGCGAGAGGCCCGCGGCCGCCGACGCGCTCGAGCGCGAGGGGGTGGACCCGCTCGTCGCGGCCGCCTCGCTCATCGACGCGGATTTCCCGCCGCCGAGCGCGCACCTCGCCGAGCGCATCGCGCGCTCGCACGTCGGCTTCTTCGGCTGGGACCTCGTCCACCGCATCGCGAACGTGAAGGGCTTCGACGACGCGCCCGGACGAATCGTCGCGCGCCTGCTCGGCCGTTGCGTCGTGTGCGTCTTCGACTCGCTCACGCAGACGTTCACCATCGCGGCGGACGACGAACAGGCCGCGCGGCGCGCGTGGCGCGACCTCGAGGCCGATCCGGGCCTCGGCACCCTCGCGCTCCCCGACCGGCAGACGCTTCCGGAGGGCGTCGAGGTCAGCACCGACGACTTCCGCTTCGAGGCCGAGGTGCAGCGCGCCAAGGAGTACATCGCGGCGGGCGACGCCTTCCAGATCGTCCTCGCGCGCACCTTCTCCGTCCCGCAGCGCGGGCGCGACGCGTTCGACGTCTACCGCGCGCTGCGCCTCGTCAACCCGTCGCCGTACATGTACTTCCTCGATCTGCCGCCCGCGGCCGAGGGCCGGACGCGCATGCAACTGCTCGGCGCGAGCCCCGAGACGCTCGTCCACCTCGAGCGCCGCTCCGCGGGCAAGGACGCTCCGAGCGACATGACGGTGCGCCCGATCGCGGGCACACGCCGCCGCGGCCGCTCTCCGGAGGAGGACCTCGCGCTCGAGGCAGAGCTGTTGGCCGACGAGAAGGAGCGGGCCGAGCACGTCATGCTCGTCGATCTCGGGCGCAACGACATCGGCCAGGTCGCGAGCGTCGGCTCGGTGCGCGTCGCGCGCAACATGGAGGTCGACCGCTACTCGCACGTCATGCACATCGTGAGCGAGGTGACGGGCAGCGTTCCCGCGACCGTGCCGCCCACCGAGGTGCTGCGCGCCGCGTTCCCCGCCGGCACGCTCTCGGGGGCGCCGAAGCTTCGCGCGATGCAGATCATCCGCGAGCTCGAGGACCGCCCGCGCGGCGTCTACGGAGGCGCGGTCGGCTACCTCGGCAAGGACCTCGACTTCGCGATCGCGATCCGCACGGCGGTCTGCGAGGACGGCCGCTTCGAGGTGACCGCCGGCGCGGGCATCGTCGAGGCGAGCAGCCCGTCGGCCGAGGCCGAAGAGACGCGCAGCAAGGCGCGCGGCGTCCTCTGCGCCATCGCCGCCGCCCCCACGAGGTGAGGCTCACTTCCCGAGGCGCGCGCGGAGCTTGGACAAGGCTTCGGGGCTCGGCGCCGTGCCCGCGCGAACGTTTTTGCGTAGGGCGGTGATGGCCTCTCCGAAGGTGCCGCCGAAGCGCTCGCACGCGTCGCAGCCCTCGAGGTGGCGCTCGATCTTGGCGCGATCGGGCTCGGAGAGACGGCCATCGAAATAGTCGCTGAGATGCTCGAGGACCTCACTGCAGAACAGCCCGCCGATGCTTCGCTCACCTCGCATGGGCATCCTCCTTGGCGAGAACTGCGACGAAGCGCAGGCGCGCGCGGTGCAGCCGGCTCTTGAGCGCGGCCAGGGCCACGTCGAGCGCGATCGCGGCGTCTTCCAGGGACAAGCCCTCCACGTCGACGAGGGAGAGCACTTCGCGGTCGGCTTCGGTCATGGTCGCCAAGGCCTTGCGCACGCGCTCGCGATCTTCGACCGCGGCGACGACGCGATCGCTCGCCGACGCGTCGCCCCACCCCGCCTCCCGAGCGAGCGTCTCGAGCGACACGACGTCCTCTTCACCCGCTCTCTTGCGGAACTGCCTGCGCACGGCGTTGCGCGCGATGGTGTAGAGCCACGCGCGCACCGACGTCGCGCCGCGGAAGGCGCCGGCGTGCTTCCACACGGCGATGAACGTCTCTTGCAGCGCGTCGTCTGCGGCGGCCGCGTCGTGCGAGGTCATGACGGCGTGCTGGTACATGGCGGCGTGGTGCCGCGCGAACAGCTCCTCGAGCGCGTGGGGGTCTCGATTCGCGACCCTCGCGAGCAACGCTACGTCGTCTGCGTCTGCGGCTTCACCGCGCATGTGCTGAATCCGAACAGGGCGTACAGGGGGCACGTGCCCACGAGGCCGGTGACGAGCGGCACGAGGCCGGCGAAGCCCCACGGCGTCTTGGGGCCGACCAAAGCGATGGCGAGGAGCGCGAGGCCGAGAGCGATGCGAAGAGCGCGGTCGACGGCGTGCTCGTTGTGGGGGAGCATCTTGGCGAGCATGGCTTCTTCTCCGTTCACCTGAGAGAGCCGTGCCGGGCGCCAAAGGATTCACCGCCCGCGACGAAAAACCTGCCCCGGGGGGCGGAGGAATGGTTGCACGAAGGCTCGGCAATACGCGTCCCCCGCCATCTCCCGACGCACAATACGCTCCTGGCGGCTCGAACGTGTGCTCGCAGAGCGTGACGACGCCTGCGTCGGTCGCCGTTGGATTGCAATCGCGAGGCCGTTCCTCGATGCGGCCGAAGACTGATCCGCCCCCTTCACTTGCTCGTGGCGGCGGCGGCGGCGACCTCGAGAAGCAACCCCATCACCGCGACGGCGCCGCGCGCGTACGTCGCGGCGTCGCCCTGCGCGCGCACGTCGGCCTCGTAATCGTGCGTCGGCCCCGCCGCGGCGGCGATGCGCGCGGATTGCACCTCATTTGCCACGCGCCGCATCTCGCCTCGATCGAACCACGTCCCGTGGGCGGTGCACACGTCGATCTCGACGCCGGAGAAGGTCTTGCGCGCGAGCGCCTCGCGACAGACCGGGCACGCGGCGCTCGCCGAGGTATTCGTCTGAGCGGTGCCCACGGCCGCGGCGCGGTCGCCCATCGCGAGCACGCCTTGATCCAAGGCGTTGACGAGGCGTTGCGAGCCGAGGTTGTCGAGCCACACGCCGCCACACTTGCCGCATCCGAACAGCTCGGTGTCTTGCGCCTTGCCTTCGAAGAGCGCCTCGCTGCACCGCGGGCACACGAGCGACGAGCGGCCCGTCGGACCCTCGCCTCGCTCCACGATCACCACGCGCTCCACGACGCGCTCGACGACCTTCGGTGCTGGGGGCTTCCGCGAGACGCGGGCTCCGCAAAACGAACAGACGGTCTCGTCGCCGCTACCCGCGGGCAGCGGCCCACCGCAGGTCGGACACTGCTCGCTCGTCGCCACGGGAAGAACGTACCACCATGCGCCACGGCAGACGATCGCTACGACGGTGAACGCTCCGTCGCGCGGGGGTCTCGTTCGTGGTCGTGATGCGGGCGGGCGGGGCGGTCCACGGCGTCGCGTTGATCACGTGGCGCGCAAGCGAGCGCGCTGTTCGGGCGTTCGACTTCACGCAGCCGGCGCTTCCGCCGCCGGTACTTCTCGCGCGCACTTGTCCGTGATCAGGGAGCGCAGGTGCCGTTGGCGCAGTTCGGCGCCGTCGTCGGGCACTGCTTGTCGTTCAAGCACTGGACGCACGCATTGACGTCCTGCTTCGTGTCGCAGAAAGGCGTCGCCGGCGTCTTGCTGCAGTCGGTGTCGGTGAGACAGATCTCGCACTGACCGCGGTTCGTGTTGCAGAGCGGCGCGGTGCTCGGGCAGTCGCCGTTGCCCACGCACTGCACGCACTCGCTGAGCGTCGTGTTGCAGATCGGCGTCGTGCCGCCGCACTGCGAGTTGTTCGTGCAGCCCGCGCGACACCTGAATTCCTGCGGATCGCAGATCGGTTGCGCGCTGCCGCAGTCGCTGTTGTTGAGGCACTGCACGCACTGGTGGTCGCCGACGAAGCAGCGCGGCGCCGACGCCGGGCAGTCGCTGTTCGATTCGCACATCACGCAGCGCGCGAGCGTCGTGTCGCAGATCGGCCCCTGCTGGCTGCCGACGCAGTCTTGGTTCGATTTGCACCCGATGCACGCCCCCGTTCCCGGGTCGCAGATCGGGATGTCGTTCGGGCACGAACCCGTCGTGCACGCGGCGTGGCACTGATGGTCCGCCCAGCACGCAGGGGCCGCGGCGCCGCAGTCCGCGTTGGTCGCGCACGCGCGGCAGCGACCGTCGATGCAGCGCGGATCGCTCGCAGGGCAGTCCGAGTCGCTCTTGCACTCGACGCACCCGAGCGTCGGATCGCAGATCGGCTGTCCGCCGCCGCACTGGTTCGTCCCGTTGATGCCGCAGACGGCGCTGCCGCCGCCCGGGCCGCCGTTGATCCCGCTGGATCCGCCGCAGGCGACGATGATTCCGATGGCCGAAGCGAAGGCAAAGATCTTCCTCATGGAAGCTCTGTGTGTCCGGCACCCTCGAAAGTTACGCGTGGATCACCTTTTGGTACGACAGGGTGGTCAAAGACGCGACGCCACCTCCGTCAGCACGGCGGTTCAGTCGGGCGACGGGCAGTTCACCATCACCTGGTAGCGGCGGCCGGATAGCTACCGAGGACCTTGACGAGCTCGACGGTGGCGCGCAGTTGGGCGAGCGCGCGCGCGACGGGCTCGTCTTCGTGGTGGCCCTCGAGGTCGGCGAGGAAGACGTAATCCCAGCGCTTCTGGCGGCTCGGGCGCGACTCGATGCGCGTGAGATTGATCCCGGCGTCGTCGAAGACGCCGAGCACGCGGCGGAGCGCGCCACGCCCGTCGGGCACGCTGAACGCGACGGTCGTCTTGTCGTTCCCGGTGCGCGGGCCGTCGCTCGACGCGATGACGAAGAACCGCGTCGCGTTCTCGGCGCGATCGTGGATGCCGTCGCGGACGACGTCGAGGCCGCCGATGATGTCGGCGGCGAGCCGGCTCGCGATCGCGGCGCCGCGCTCGTCGGCGAGCGCTTCGCGGGCAGCGGCCACGGTGCTCGTCGTCTGCACCAGCTGTGCGCGTGGCAGGTTCTTCGCGAGCCAGATGCGGCATTGCGCGAGGGGTTGCGGGTGCGAGTAGACGCGCTCGATCGAGGTGAGCGCCGATCCGCTGCGGGCGAGCAGCGCGTGAGCGACCTCGAGCACGAGCTCCTGGCGCACCTTGAGATCGCTCTCGATGAGCGCGTCGGCCGTGGTGGTCACCGAGCCCTCCGTCGAGTTCTCGATCGGCGCGACGCCGTAGGTCGCGTCGCCGGCTCGAACCGCGTCGAACACGCCCTCGATGGTCGCCGCCTCGCGGTAACGCGCGGCGAGGCCGAAGAGGTGCCGCGCCGCCATGTGCGAGAAGGTCCCCTCCGGGCCGAGGAACGTCACGGTCACCGACTGCTCGAGCGAGAGGCAAGCGCTGATCACCTCGCGGAAGACGCTCCGGACCGCTCGCGCCGGGAAGCTCCCGGTCGCGGCCTCGAGGCGCGCGAGGACGCGTTCCTCGCGCTCGGGGTCGTGCAACACGGTCGCGCCGGCGTCGCGCTTGACCTCGCCGATCTCCCGGGCGACGCGCGCGCGCTCGTTCAAGAGCTCGAGGATCCGATCGTCGATCGTGTCGATCCGCTTTCGGTGCTCGGGCAGGCTCATGACGCTGGCGACGTTATGCGCTGCCCGCCGTGCGGCGTCCAACGCGAGCGTGGTGAGGGGCTACTTCGGCGGCCGCGAGGACGAGGCGAGGCCGACGTGACACGCAAGAGCTTGGCGATCTGCGCCGACGCGGCGTCAATTCGGATTGATCGTCCCGCCGCCGTCGGCGCAACCGTCGGCCGATTGCTGGATCGCCGCGAGCGCTGCGATGAACGCTTGCGGGTTGCCGTCGCCGACGTTCCAGTGACGGCAGGGGCTCGGGCTCGTCCCGCAAGCCCCCGTGAGCGTACCCACGACGTCCGGGTGGAGCGGCGCGTTTCCGCCTTGCGCGATCTTTTCGAGGTTCGCGTCGTTCGCGCCCGTCATGCCGATGACGTACGTGCGGAGCGTCGTCGCGGTGTAGTGCGCCTGGAGCAGGTTCGAGAGATCGGTGAGGTTGGTGTCGCAAGAGACGGGATCGCCGTCGGTCACGAGCATGCCGATCGTCACGCGGCCGCCGCGACGGTTGTTCGACGTGAACTTGGTGAGGCCGCGGATGGCCCCTTCGGTGGGCGTGATGCAGGGGTTGTTGTCCGTCGTCGCGTTCAGCAGCGCATCGAACGTGTTCGTCGGCAGCGTCGTGTACGGCGGCGGCGTGGTGGGCGAAGCGGGCGTGTCGTACGTGGCGCCGGTCGTGCACATCGAGGCCGTGTGGTTCGTGACCGGGAAGAACTGGAGCGCGGCCGCATTGCCCGTCGCGGACGTCGAGTTGAAATACCCCGAGAGCGCGTTGACCGCGTGACACCACTTCGAGTTGGTGCCGCTGTCGATGTTGCAGTCGTTGCCCATGCTGCACGAGCGATCGAGCATGATGTACATGTCGACCGGCGCGTAGCAGGCGTCGCCGCTCGGCTTGGCGTCGCTGCTCCCCCCGTCGCCGCTGCCAAACGGGCTGTCGCTCATCGTCGTCGCGTCCGACCCGCCGTCGAGCGCCGTCGCGTCATCGCCCGTGCTGCCGCACGCGCAGAGCCCCACGCAGAGGATCCAAGCCAGACGAGTCTTCACGCCACGACTGTAGCATCAGATTCGCGCTTTCGATGCTCGCACCTTGCGCGAGCCCTCCCCGCCCCCTCACATCTTCGGCGGAGCCGTCTTCACCGTCATCGACGCGTCCGCGCTCGGCACCGTCGCCACCAGACGCAGCGGCGACCCGGCTTCGGCGGCGTCGATCGAGAGCGAGCCGCCGTGCGACTCCAGGACCGCGCGCGCGATGGAGAGCCCCAGCGCGAGGCTCATCGGTCGCCGCCCCGCGACGCGCACGTTGGCCGTGGCGTCGGGCTCGGGCGGCACGTCGCTCTCGAGCGACCCGGCGATCCGCGCGCGCTCCTCCGGTGCGAGCACCAGCGCGTCGGCCTCGACGGAGACGCGCAGCGCGCGCGACGGGGTCGGCTCGGCACGCACCCGGATCGGCCCTCGCTCGGACATGCGCGACACCGCGTGAACGACGCACACGAGCGCCTCGACGAGCCGGGCCGAATCGACCTCCAGCACCGGCAGCTCGCTGGCGGCGTCCACGAGCACGTCTCGGCCGCTGCCTGCCAGCAGCTCTCGGGCGTCGAGCGCGGCCGCCATCACGATGTCGAGGGCCGGCGCCTCGTGTCGCACCAGATCGAGCGGACCGGCCTCCAGGCGCGCGGCCTCGAGAACGGTCTGGATGAGGAAGAGCAGCTCGCGGCCGCGTTGCTGGATGATGACGAGGTTCTCGCGCTGACCGTCGGTGAGCACGCCGCGCTCGAGCAGGGCGGCGAAGCCGAGGATGGCGTTGAGCGGACCCTTGAGATCGTGGCTCATCGTCGCGAGGAGCAAGGCGCGCATGCGCTCGGCGCCGGCTCGCGCGACGATGGCGCGCTCCTGGGCGGCGGCGAACTCGCGGAAGACGCCGCCGAGCTCGTCGACGGCGGACGCGAGGCGCTGCACGGACTGGAAGTACGCCTGACGGTAGACGCGCGACCCGCGCAGGACGTCGACGACGCCCATCGCCTCGATCTCGCGCGTGGCGAGCGTGACGTCGGCCGAGAGCCGCGCGCCGAGGCGCTGGCCGAGGAGGGCCGCCGACACGATCGCGAGCAAGGCCGCCGCGAGCCACACCAGCGTCGCCGGCCCCGGCCCCGAGGGCTGGTAGCGGACGGTGGCGCTGCCGTCCTCGAGCGCGACGACGACCGTGGACGCGCCGGTCGGGGTCGCCTGCACGCCCGACGCGTGATCGATCTCCACGTTGAGCCCGAACGAGCGCGCGGCCGTCATGGCCGCCACGCGCCCAGCCTCCTGCCCCTCGACCAGATCGAGCACGCCGGAGGCGAAGCCCATCGCGTCGGCGCGGCTCGCGACGGCGGCGGCGTTGTTGGCGTGCGCGTAGACGAGCAGCGTCGCGCCGACGGAGACGAGGGCGACGGGCGTGGCGAGCGCGAAGAGGAAGCGACGGCGCACGCGCTGGTTCCGGCCGAGCTGCACCAGGAGCGCGACCGCCTCTCGCGAGACGGCGATGGGCACCTGCTCGAGCGTCCTGCCCACGGCCGCACGCGAGGCGACGTAGAGCGGGAGCGTGGCGATGATGACCAGCGTGAGGTGCAGGAGGGCGAGCGCGCCCTGCGTGTACGTATCGATGCCCTCGGGTCGCGCGAAGTCGAACAGCGTGATCACGTCGAAGATCGCGGCGATCGCGACGCGCGCGTAGGCGAGGCGAGCGGGTAGGCCGAAGAGGCGGAGAAGGTCGGGCGGCTCGGGGGGCGCCTGCGACTCGCTTCCGAGGGCTCGCCGGTTGTACAGGAGCAGACCGCCGAGCACGGCGAGCTCGCACGCGAACAGCAGCAGCCCCACGACGCGCGCGGTGCTCGCCACGTGCGCCACCAGCGGGTCGTCGAGCAGGAGCCAGCGCGGCGCGAAGGCCCAGAAGACGCCGGCGCCCGCGAGGTCCACCAGGACGAGCACGAAGAGCAGACGGCCGAAGAGCCAGGCCATGCGCGAGGGCGAAGGCGATTGCGCTCGGGTCCACGCGGTCACGGCTGCCTCCGGGCTCCGCCGCCCGGCGCGGCCAGCGGCAGAGTGACCGTGAACGTCGAGCCTCGGCCCAATTCGCTGTCGAGCTCGATGGCGCCACCCTGCATGGTCGCGAGGCGTCGTGCGATGGCGAGGCCGAGGCCCGTGCCGCGGTGCTTGGCGCGCTCCCCGCCGGCCTGCCGGTACTCCTCGAAGACGAGGTTGCGCTCGGATTCGCGGATGCCGGGCCCGGTGTCGCGGACGACGACCGCTCCCGCGGCGCCGCGCGTCTCGATGCGGACGAGCACCTCGCCGTACTGGGTGAACTTCACCGCGTTGCCCACCACGTTGCCGACGATCTGCCGCAGCCGTCGCTTGTCCGCCCACACCTCGACGCCGGGCTCGCCTTCGAGGCGCAGCGCGAGGTGCGACTTGTCGGCCACGACGGAGAGCTCGCGCACGACGTCCTGGGCGACCGAGTAGAGATCGACGTTCTTGGGGTGCAGCTTGAGCTGACCGCTCTCGATCGCGGACAGATCGAGGATGTCCTCGATGAGGTCGTTGAGGTGCGCGCCGCTGTCGCGGATCTGCTGTACCTCCTCGCGCTGCGTGGCGTCGAGCGGGCCGTCCACCTCCTGCATGAGCACGTCGGCGAATCCGAGGATGGCGTTGAGCGGCGTGCGCAGCTCGTGGCTGACCGCAGCCAGGAACGACGCGCGGTCCCGATCGGCGGAGGCGGCGCGGCGCAGGTCGCGGTGGTAGGCGTGCTCGGCGGCGGCGAAGCGCGCGACGAGCTCGTTGAACGCGCTCGTGAGCACGCCGACCTCGTCCATCGTCCGGGGCGGCAGCGGCTCGCCGGCCGGCTCGGTGCGCACCTTCGCCATGGCGTGGATGCGCTCCGACAGGTAGCGCACGTCCTGGTCGGCGTCGCGCGCGACCGAATACGCCACGATTGCGGCGACGCTCACGAGCAGCGTCGTCAGCGCAACCAGCGCGCTGAGCAGCGCCGGCGCGCCCTCCGCGGGCGGCACGCGCACGAAGACGAAGAGCACGTCGTGCCCGCTCGCGAGCGCCTTGGCCCAGAAGCGCGTGGTCCCCATGCGCGTGACGATCTCGCCGCGGCCCGCCGCCGCGCCCGCCTTGAGCCGCTCCGCCGGCGGGGCGCCCAGCGTCGCGTCGAAGGCGAGGCTGCCATCGGAGCGGGCGACGAGGATCTCGGCCCCCGTGCGGCGCGCCGCGAGCTGGATCGCGGCGAGGCGATCGGCCTCCGGGATCTGAGCGAGGCGCGCGCCGAGCGTGTCGGCGACGAGGTGCGCGCGCGCCTCCGCGTGGGCGCTGCTGGCGAGCGAGAGGTGATTGAGCCCCAGCGCGCCGATGACCACTGCCGCGAGGACGCTGACGACGAGCACGAAGAGCGGGGCCAACGGGACGAGCGGCAGCCCCAGCGCCCCACCGATGCGCACCGGCCGCTCGCTCGCGCGCAAACGCGGCGGCGGCGTTCGATGAAGCGACGCAGCGCTCAAGGACGCCCGTCTCGACGCACAGCGTCGTGATTTGAGCGAATCGTCATCGGGACTCTTGCCACTTGGTTACAGCAGGCCAAAGATGGGCTATCTCGGTTCGGTTCAGTCGTTGGTGTGAGACTTGTATCGGACGACTTGCCCTCAGGGTGAAGTCCTCCGCGACAAGGTTCGCATGAAGAAGAGGGGGCTGCGGAAGTTCCGCGAGCAGGCCATGGCGAAACGAATGGGAATGCAAAAGCTGAAGCGGCGGTTCGCAGGGCACGGCCCCGCGGCGCTGCCCCTTCCTGCCGCGGTCGCGGAGGCGGTCCCCATGCCTATCCTCGCAGAGATCGACGTCGTCACCGAGTCAGGCACCTACCCCGCCGCGGACCACGTCGCGGGCGACACGGCGCATGAGGTGACGCTCGTGGTCTACGGCTGGCAAAACGTCCAACCGGGCACGCTGTCCTGGGTCTTCCCGAGCTTCGACGCCGCGATGAAGGCCGCCAACGCCCTCCGCAACGCCACGCAGTGGGCGATCCTGGACGGCAACGACGCGTGCGGTCCCGTCCTCGCCGAGCGCAACGAAGCGTAGAGCAGGCCCCGCGGGGCTGCTGGCAAAAGGGGGCTCTGCGCGAGCCCCCCTTTGGATGAGTCACATGCGCTCGATGATGACGGCGAGCCCCTGGCCGCCGCCGATGCAAGCGCTGCCGACGGCGAAGCGCGCATTGCGCCGGCGAAGCTCGTAGACCAGGTGCGTCGTGATGCGGGCGCCGCTCGCGCCGAGGGGGTGGCCCAGGGCGATCGCACCGCCGTTGACGTTGGTCTTGGCGCGGTCCAGGCCGAGCTCCTTCTCGACGGCGAGGTACTGCGGGGCGAACGCCTCGTTGACCTCGACGACGTCCATGTCGCTCAGCTTGAGCTCGGCGCGCTTGAGCGCGCTCTGGATCGCCGGGGCCGGCCCGATGCCCATGAAGTTGGGATCCACGCCGGCGACGCCCCACTGCACGATGCGCGCGAGCGGCGCGATGCCGTGGCTCTTGGCGAACTCCTCGGTCGTGACGACGAGCGCCGCAGCGCCGTCGCAGATTCCCGACGCGTTGCCCGCCGTGACGACGCCGTCCTTCTTGAAGACCGGCGGCAGCTTGGCGAGGGTCTCCAGCGTCGTCTGCGGGCGCGGGTGCTCGTCGACCGCGAACTGGATCGGACCCTTCCTGCTCTTGATCTCGAGCGGGACGATCTCGTCCTTGAAGTAGCCCTTCTCGTTGGCCGCGGCCCAGCGGTGCTGGCTCGCGAGCGCGTATTCGTCGCACTGCTGGCGCGTGATGCCGTACTTGGTCGCGAGGTTCTCCGCGGTGACGGCCATCGGCGTGTTGGTGTAGCTGTCCGTGAGCGCGCTCCAGAGCGCGTCCTCGACCGCGGGCGACTTGCCGAAGGGCCAGCCCTCGCGCCCGCCGCGGAGGATGTGCGGGGCCTGGGTCATGTTCTCGGTGCCGCCGACGAGCACTGCGTCGGTCTCGCCGAGGAGCAGCTGCTCGGCGCCGTTGACGATGGCCTGGAAGCCCGAGCCGCAGAGGCGGTTGACCGTGAGCGCGGGCGTCGTGATGGGAAGGCCGGCCTTCAGGCCCACGTGGCGCGCGCAGTAGATCGCGTCGGCGCTGGTCTGCATCACGTTGCCGATGATCACGTGGCCGATCGCGTCGGCCGCGATCTTGGACTGCTCGAGCGCGCCCTTCGCGGCGTGGACGGCGAGGTCCGTGGCGGTGACGCCCTTGAGCGTGCCCTGCATGGTGCCGAACGCGGTGCGTTTGGCGGCGACGATGACGATGGACTTGGAAAGCTTTGCCATGGCGAGACTCCTATATCATTTCACTCGAACGTCGCCCACGCACCGGCCATCACGGCCTCGCTGCGCTCCTTGACCGAGACCGCAAGCGCGACCTTGCCCGGCGCCACGACCCAGCCCTGCGTCACGAGCGTGTCGCCCGGCCAGACCGGCTTGCTGAAGCGGCCTTCGAAGCCCGTCAGCCGCGTCGCGTCACCGCCGCACGCGCCCTTGGCGGCGTGGCGGATCATGAAGCCGTAGGTGCAGAGCCCGTGCAGGATCGGCCCTTGCGCGAAGCCGACGGACTTGGCGAACTCCGGGTCGGCGTGGAGGGGGTTGGGGTCGCCGCTGAGGCGATAGAGCAGCGCCTGCTCGTTCGAGGTCTTCTCCTCGATGGTGAAGTCGGCCGGGCGGTCCTTGGGCACGTCGATGCCGCTCGGCTCCTTCGGCGGCGGCTCACCGCCGAAGTTGCCGTGGTTGCGGTAGATGATCGTCCAGAGCCCCTCGCACACGAGGTCGCCCTTCTCGTCACGGGTGTGCGTGTCGACGAGCACGCTCGCGAACTTGCGCATGTCGTAGATGCCACGGATGGTCGCCGTCGAGGCGAGCTCCCCGCTCGGCGCGAACTTCTTGTGGATGCGGAAGCGCTGCGCGCCGTGGACGACCATCGCGAGGTCGCCGCCCGTCTTCGACAGGTGCCCCAGCATGACCGCGAACGTCGGCACGACGGCGAAGCTCGGGATGACCTTCGGCCGGTCGGCCCCGCCGCCGCGCTGCACGTTGCCGAAGCTCGCGCCCTCGTAGAGGAAGTCGAGCTCGTCCCGCTTGGCGCCGACGCCGAGCGCGTAGAGCACCGCGTCCTTCCACGAGTAGCTGAAGCGTGAAACGTCCGAAGTCTTGCCGACGATGGAGAAGTCGAAGCCCATGGTCACCTGCTATGCGGCGGGCGCCGCGATGGCGATGCTTTTCGCGCGCCTTGGGACCGGCGTAAAGGGAAAGTGATAGGGTGGCGCCGATGCCGGGCGGGATCCTGCACGAAGTCGCCAGCGCGTTCCGCGACGCGGGTGTGGATCTGGGCGCGCTCGGCCTCGCCTGGGCGCGGGTCACCCCCACCGTGACGCTGGTCCCGGCGTTCGGGCTGCGTGCGCTGCCAGCGCCGGCGCGGGGCGTCGTGGCGCTGGCGCTTGCGGGATGCATCTATCCGGTCTGCGCGCCGCTGGCCCGGTCGACCTCCGAGCCGTGGGCGCTCATGCTGCTCGAGGAGCTCCTGCGCGGGCTGCCGGTCGCGATCGCGTGCGCGGCGGTGCTCTGGGCCGCGACCATGGCCGGCGGGCTGGTGGACAACCTGCGGGGCGCGCAGGACTCGGTGCAGGTCCCCGTCGTCGAGGGTCGCACGACGCCGATGGCCGTCCCCTTCGCGCTGCTCGCCTCGGCGATCTTCCTCGGCACCGGCGGCCCGGCGCGCGTGGCCCACGCCCTCGCCGTCGCGAGGGTGCCCGATCACCCGCTGCTCTCGGCTGCGAACGATCTCACGAGCGCCATCGCGCTCGCGGTCTCCATCGGCGCGCCGCTGCTCGTCGCGTCGCTCGTCATCGAGGTCACGGCCGCGATCATCGCCCGATCGGCGAACCCGGCGCAGATCCACGCGCTCTTGGCCCCGCTGCGGACCATGGGCCTGCTCGTGGTCGTCGGGGTCGTCTTCGATCGGATCGCGGCGCTGATGGCGATCGCCGTCCGCGGCGTGCCGTGAGGTCGCGCTTTCAGGGCACGCGCTCGATCGCGTAGCCCTTCTTCTTCAGCTGGGCGATGACGCCGTCGTCGCCGAGCAAGTGCGCGGCGCCGACCGCGACGAAGTACGAGCGCGGCGGCGCGCTCTTGAGCTTCGAGTCGATCCGCTCGGCCATGATCTTGTTGCGGTCGGTGATGAGGCGCTTGAGCAGCTTCTGATCGAGCGGCCGCTGGAGGTCGAAGCCGCGGTTCAGCTCGGCGAGCAGCGGAGCCTCGTCGCCCGCGATGTAGAGGTTCATCAGCGTGGCGATGGGGTCCTTGCCCTCTTTGATGTTCTTGTCGCGCTCATCGAGCGCCTGTTCGAGGACGCGCGACTGCTCGTCGTTCGTTAGCCCGTCGAAGACCGCGATCTGCTCGGCCGCCGTCTCGAGGCCCGTCGTCCGCTTGTGCGCGCCGGCGCCCCGGTCGTGGATGAGCGAATCGATGCCTTTGTCGCCGCCCTGCATCTCCTTCATGTGATCGAGCAGCGCCACCTGCACCGCCATGGCCCAGACCTTCACGTCGTCCAGCCTCGCGAAGACGGCGGGGATCGCGGCTTCCGGGACGCCGGCGCTCACGAACGCGCGCTTGAGCCGCTCGAGGAGCGGCGCGGGGACGGAGGTCGACAGGTGCTTGCCCCGCGGCATCTTCACGGCCGCAACCATCTGCCCCTGCGTCCCGTCGTCGAGGGGCATTTCGTTGACGATCTCGTCCGAGCCGTCGATGGCTCTCCCGAGCGCGGGCGGGAACGTCGCGATGCGCGGATCGGGGAGGTGGATCGTGCCGAAGAGGTACGACGGCCTGGCGCCGCCGATCTTGTACAGCAGCGGCCTCCACGTGACCGCGACCGGAGCGGACGCGGGCGCAGCCGAAGCGTCGGGGGCCTGCGCGAGCGACGGCGCTGCGGTGGCGCTCGCGCTCGGCGTGGCGCTGGGCTGGGTCGATGCGACCGCGGCCGGCGTGTCGACGTGCGTGTCGGCGGAGCCGTGACACCCGAAGAAGAGCCCGAGGACGAGCGTGAGGCCGGCGAACAGCCGCGCGGCGGCGAGGTTTGCAGTGCGCATCGCGCGCGAGCCTAGCACTCAATCGGGGCCCGAACCGACAGACCACTCGAGTCGATCGTCTTGGGCCACGCTGGTTGCCAACGGGCGGCAGCGTGAAGTCTCCGGCGGGACCGGCGCGTGCAGTGTCGACGTGCCCAAGCCGCCGGGCCTCCGGCCTCCCAGTCGACCCGACGCCGCAACGCGGCCGCGGCGTCTCGCTGCCGCATGTCGACGCCAGCTCTCGGTCAAGACTCGATCGGTTCGAGTGACTTCTGCTTAAAGCGCGATGCGGTATCCGATGGTGAAGCCGAAATCGATCGAGTCGACGCCGCCCTGGAGCGTCGTGCAGTCGTTGATCGGCGAGCACTTCGGCTCCTCGGGCAGGATCCAGTGGTTGTAGCGGAACACCAGGCCCACCAGCACGTGCTCGCTCACGGTCCAGTCGAAACCGATCGCCCCGCCGAAGTAGAACCCCTCCGTCGACAGGCTCACCTCGGTGTCGCCGAAAATGGCTGGCTTCGGGTCGCCGACGTTCGTCGAGAAGCGGTCCGCGATGATGACCGCGCCGGCCTGCGCGCCGACCCAACCCTCGATGAAGCGGCTGTGCAGCGGGATGTACCGGCCCTCGCCGCCGATGAAGAAATACGCGCGCGAGTGCGAACGCGGCAGGCCTCCTAGGCCGCCGTACTCGGTGTCGGACGTTGGCTTCGGATCGAAGAGGAACCCCGCGCCGAACGCCCAGTCGCGAAGCGGTCGATACAGGAGGTGGATGCCGAGCTGGATGGTCGCGTCGCCGTGGCCGATCGGCCCGAAGATGGGGACGCTGCCGCCCTGCTGGCTCGCCGAGATGGGCGCGCCGGGCAGCGCGAGGATCCCGCCCTCGAGGAGCGCGATGGTGTTCGGCCGCTCGATGACGTGGGCCGCGGCGCCCGCCGAAGCGTTCGCCTGGTCCGCGTCGCCGTCGGCGCGGGCGACGGGCGCGAGCGCGAGGACGGTCGCGCCGAAGAGGAGCCGCGGAGGGAGGCGACTCAAAGCCATTTGCCGCCGTCGGTCGCGTTGTTCGTGCCGCCTCCGCCCGTCAGCGGCGCGACCACCACACTCCGCACGACCTTCGCTTCGCGGCCGTCGACCTTGGCGGTGAAGGTCAGCTCGAACTTGCCCGGCTCGAGGAACGCCAGCGCGCCACGGACGGTCGTCGTCCCATCGGCGAGCGAGGGCACCCTCGTGCCCGGCGCCACGCCCGGCCCCGAGACGGTGAACGACCCGTCCGTCGGGGGCGTCTTGGGCGCCGCATTCGCCACCGTCAGGTGGACGACGACCTAGACGGGCTGCCCGACGCGCGGCTTGGCGGGGTTGACGTCCATGGTGGCGCGCGCGACGGGGGCCACGTTCGGGTTGCCGCCGTTGCTCGGACCGGGGGTGTGAGGCTGCGGAGAGGCGCCCGCGTCGTGCAGCGCCGCGACGGCGCCGCCCGCGTCCGCCTCCGAGGCCTTGCCGAGCTTGTGGTACTCGTCGACCAGGTTCGCCGCCGCCGCATCGGTCGGATCGAGCTCGTGCGCGAGCTCGGCGAGGTGGGTGGCCCGATCCATGTGATCGAGGTACTTCTCGCCGAACGCATCCTTGACGAGCTAGTCGGTCGCGTTGGCGCGGATCTCCAGCAGGCCCGAGTCGTTCGGGTACTTGCGCAATCCGTCGTTGGTCAGGTCGC
>DATIQP010000116.1:0-8422 GCA_035470765.1 Polyangiaceae bacterium
CGCGAAGCGCCGCGTCACGTCCTCGATGTGCGCGTCGACGCCCCAGGCCTCCTGGACGACGACGACCGCTGGCAGCGGGAGCTCCGCGCGGTCCGGATAGGCCGCGTAGCCGCTGAAGACCTTCCCCTCCCCGAAGCGCACCGTCTCGATGATTAGGCCCACGGCGACCTCCTTAAATAGTCTAGGCGGCAAGCTCGAAATATTGCCTTCGAGGGTACCGCAAGCTCGGCCACGCCGAAACCTGCATCCCGGCGCCGACGTGTGATAGAAGGTCGGCCCCGCATCCTCTGGGTGCGTACCGTCCCCATCGTCTAGAGGCCCAGGACCGCGGCTTTTCACGTCGCTAACGGGGGTTCGAATCCCCCTGGGGACGCCACTTTTCCAGACCCGTCGCCGCTTCGAGAGCACGACCGAGGACGACGGTCCCCTCGATGCGGTACGGCATGACGTCGTGGCGACGGGAACCTCCGCTCCGCCCGACGAGCCGACCGCGGTCGTCGAAGAGCGAGCGTCGCGCCATGGGGCCGTAGCAGATGCACGGCCTTGAGGATTGGAGAACACGCCGCGGCGAGCGCCCCGGGTTGGCCAGCGGCTCGTAGGGGACGCCCGTGGCGCCCGCCGAGAGGTAGAGTGGCGATGGTGAGCGACGATCCGGACGAGCGAGCACATGAACGCGTCGGCAGCGTGCTCAACGACAAGTGGACGCTCGAGCGCCTGATCGGCATCGGCGGCATGGCGGCGGTGTACGCGGGACTGCACCGCAACGGAGCGCGCGGAGCCATCAAGATCCTCCACCCGGAGTACGCGCGCCGCCAGGACGTGCGCGAACGGTTCATTCGCGAGGGCTACGCGGCGAACCGAGTGAACCACTCGGGCGTCGTGAAGGTGCTCGACGACGACATCATCGAGGGCGGCCCGGACGACGGCGGCGCGTTTCTCGTGATGGAGCTGCTCGAAGGTGCGTCGATCGAAGACCGGCTCGAGCACGGGCCGCCCATCTCGGAGCCAGAGCTGCTCGCGATCCTGCGCGCCGTACTCGACGTGCTCGAGGTCGCGCACAAGGCGGGGGTGGTGCACCGCGACCTCAAGCCCGAGAACATCTTCCTGGCGCGCGACCCCGACAAGCCCGAGGCACCGCCGAGGATCAAGATCCTCGACTTCGGCCTGGCGCGCATCGCGGAGCGCGGCGGTGGGAAGACGGTGGTGGGCCTGGCGATCGGGACGCCGTCGTACATGCCGCCCGAGCAGGCCACGGGGCGCGTGCTCGAGATCGATGGGCGCTCGGATCTCTTCGCGCTGGGCGCCTCGTGTTTCCGTGTCCTCGCCGGCCGTACCGTGCACCCCGCCGAGGGCGCGTACGCGATCTGCGCGCTCATGGCCACGGAGCCTGCGCCGAAGCTGCGCAGCGTCGCGCCGCACGTGTCGGCGGGCACGGCGGCGGTGATCGATCGCGCGCTCGCGTTCGAACGCGACGAGCGCTGGGCCGACGCGGCCTCGATGCGCGCGGCGGTCGACGAGGCGATCCGCGCGCTCGGAGGCGACACGATCCAGGTCGAGAGCGGCATGCTCGAGGTCTCCGAGCGAGTGCAGCCGCGTCACGCCGCGCCCCTGCCCGAGCCGCCCCAGCCCGCGCCGTCGCCCGAGCCGCCCCAGCCCACGCCGTCGCCTGAGCCACCTCCCCCTTCCGAGCCGACGCCACCCAAGAGGCGACACAAGGGGAGGTCGTCTTTGTTCCTGTGGCTGCTCATCGCCGCACTCACCGTGGTCGCGGCCAAGCTGGTCTACGACTTCTATGGGAAGGCGCTGCTCGCAGCGTTCGACGCGTCCATCGACGAACCGTCCGACGCCGACTCGGTTGACGCCGAGAGCGTCGAGGCCACGGTCGCCGACGCCGGCGTGACCGATCCACGCGCCGTGCCGACCGTCGCGCTGGACGCCGGGACACACACCGCACCGCCGCACCACGACGCTGGGACCCACCACAAGATCCGTCCGCAGACGCATCACAAATAGTCGCCGGCGAGGGCGAGTGGTTCTTCTCGTGGGTGGAGGGCCCCGCGCGGATACGCCGGTGCTGATAGTCTAGGCGCATGGTGCGAACGATGCTGGTCGTGGGTCTCTGGGTGGCGGGCCTCGTTGCGTGCAGCGGCAGCTCGTCGCCGAAGATGGCGTGCGACACGCTCGCGAGCTGCAACCTCTCGTCGAGCGGCTTCTCGTGCGACACCGCGAGCAGCAGTTGCGCGTCGTGCATCAACAGCTCGAGTTGCAGCGATCTCACCGCCGGCAGCTGTGCGACGGCGTGTCCGGGCGCGACCTTCAAGCCCAAGTGATGCGGCAGGCGATCTCTGCCGCCATGGAGGGGCGCCCCGCGCCTACGTCGCGAGTGGATGGTGTGGGTGACGTTTGATTCCGGAGGGCAGGGTAATGGCCCCGGGTATCTCGCGGACGACGCGCGGCCGCGCGTGTGAGCTCGCGGCGTAGAGTCACTTGGGTCGGCTCGGCCGCGTTCGCTGCAACGGTGGATACGGAGTGTGACAGGCTCGGGGCTGTCGGGGCTGCCGGGCGGGAGATATCCGGGGCTCGCGCGGCTCTTCGAAATCGATGCACTCGCGCCGCGAGGGCTCTGGCTCGTGATGCATCCCGACGCCGCTGGGGCGCACGGCGGTGAAGGTGGTCGCGGAGACTCCCCATCCTCAGGCCGTGCGGGCCGGGCAAGCACGGGAGCGACACTTGACCGGCGCCACGCGCGGCCCCAGGTACACGACACGCATCTGGGGGTGAACATGATCCTGGCGATCGTCACGTACAATCTGCCGCGGCGGGCAACGCTCGAGGAAGCGAGGAGTGTGGCCTCGGCTCGCGCACCGACGTATCTCAACGTCCCTGGCCTGCTCAGGAAGAACTTCTGCCTGAGCGAAGACGGCAAGCGCGCGGGCGGCGTCTACGTCTGGGATTCGAAGGCGCGCGCCGAGGCTTTCTACACCCCCGAGTGGCGGCAACTCGTCACCGGCCTGTACGGCGCTGCGCCCGAGATCGTCTACATGCACTCCCCGGTGATGGTGGACAACAGCACGGGTCGCATCGTGACCGACGAGATAGGGACGACGTCGAGCTCGAGCGCGGCGGCCCCGCCGGCGCGCTGAGCTCCATCCTTGCTTCGTGACCGCTCGTGTCCAAGGGTCGAAGCGGAATGAGCACGAATGGGCAAGTCGGGACATCGAGGTCATTGGAGATGATCTTGGCGCCGCTCGATGAGCTGACCCGCACCGTGAAGGCGCTGGGGTTCTTCTAGGCAGGGTTGCCGTTCGTCGCGCGCCGCGCCGCTGGGCTCGCGCAAGCCGAAGCGCGCAGCCTCGCGATCGCTCACGCAGCGCGCGCGCGCCGCCTCGGGGACATCGAGCTGGTCGTCGAGGGTGCCGACCGCTTCCCGGAGCGCGGGCCGTTCGTCCTCGTCTACAACGAGAGCTCGTTCGTCCAGGATCTCGCGAACCTGGAAGTGCTGGCCCGGTTCGGGATCGACCATGCGGTCTTCGCAGCGGAGTACGCCGCAATCCCAGATGTCGCGCGAGCCGCGCCGACCTGGGGCATCGTGTTCCTTCGTCGCGGTCACCGCGATGAGGTTGAGCGGACGCTCGCTGGACTCGTTGCGGCGCTCCGTGCGGGTGAACGGGTCTCCATCGCCCCGCAGGGCCGGGTCTCGCCCGACGGTGGGGTGTGCCACTTCAAGCGAGGCGCCTTCCTGGTGGCGATCCGCGCCGGCGTGCCGATCGTGCCGGTCGGCATCGGGGGAGGCGCGGACATCCTCGCGCCAGGGTCCCTGAGAATGCGCCCTGGAGTCCTCTCGTACCGCGTCGGCGAGCCGATCTCCACGGTGGGCCGTACCGAAGGGGACGCACCGTCGCTCGCTGATCACGCGCGCGAGATCGTCACGCAGCTCGCCCAGACCGGCGCGGGCCGGGCCTCGGCCTCCGTGTGAGCGCTGACGCCCGCGCCGACCCTTCTACTTCCTGGCATGGGCGTGAGATCCCCTGCCCTCTCGGGCGAGTGCTCAGGCGACGAACCAAAGCTCGATGCCAGACGTCTCGGGCAGCACCATGCGCAGCGATGGCATATCCGCAACGCGAGGTTCCCCCTGGGGACGCCCACGTTGCGAATCGGGTAGCCCCCCGCAGTAGCTCGCCGGTGGCTATCCGACCCGCGACCTCGTAGCGCCCTGCCCTCGCCGTCGCGCTCCAGGAAGCCCGCTGCCGCCCGTGTGAGCTCACGGCGTGGGGTCGAGGCTCCCGAGCAGCCGCTCGATCCGCAGGATCCCGCCGAGGTGGCCCGTGCGATGCGCGTGGTCCATCGCCGAGAACAGGTGCGTCTGCTCCCACGTCAGGCGCTCCGGGCTCCGTTCGAGGAGCGACACGTAGTGCTCGAAGACCCGCTCCGGCGCGAGCGAGGTCCGCGGCGCGACGGCGTGGCGCACGACGGCGTGCACGGCCCAGCGGCCGCGGAAGGGCTCCTGCACCAGGTGCCAGCGCTCGAGGGCGCGGACGGCCTTCGCGGCTCCGCGCCGAACCCGCGCGAGGTGGGCCAGCGAGTCCAGGTCCACGTGATCACCCTCGACGTGGGAGAGCACGCCCAAGATCCGCCGGCTCTCCGGGGTGAGGCGCGCCCAAGCCCACGCCACGAGGAGCGCGACCTCAGGAAGATCGTCCTCGTGATCGATGACCCTCACGCGCGTCACGCCCTCGTCCTCGAGGAACGCCTGGAGCTTGGCCGCGGTGGAGGCTCGGGAACCCACGATGGCGTCGGCGATGTCGAGGGCGAGCGGATTCCAGCGGAGCATCCGGGTGAGGATGGCCACCCGCGGAAACGCGGGTCGACCGACGGTCACGAGGGGCGCCGTCACGGGGAAGACGAGCACGCCCGCGAGCAAACAGCGGCGCGCCGTCACGACGAAGCTGGCCTTCGTTCCCGCGAGCGCGTCGAGGAGGCGCGCCATGGCGCGATCGTCCTCGTGGTTGTCGAGGACGATGAGCCGCTCGTCCGCGGCAAGGAACGCGCGGAGCTCGGCCACCACTCGCCCGCGCTCGCGACTGGTGCCGAAGCGGAGCGCGAGCATCTCGAGCAGCGTGTGGAAGTCCCACGCGCCGACGCGAAACCAGTGGATGCGCCCCCCGAAGCGCGGCGCGAGCCGGTGGCCGAGGGCGCACGCGAGCATCGACTTGCCGCTCCCGCCGGCGCCCACGAGGGCGAGGCGCGCGGGGGCCGTGCTCTCGAGGGTACGCGCGAGGGTCGTGAGCTCGCCAGCGCGGCCCTTCAGGCCACGCGGAGCAGGGGGAAAGAAGGCGGGCGCGCGCAACGCGGGCGACGATAGCAGCGGAGCCCCCGGCGGGGTGCGCCGCGTCGCATCGCCCATGGAGCACGGCGCCGAGCCGGAGGCGCTGGTCGCAGCGCAAAGTTCGCGCTTCGCGCCGCCACCGGCGCGACGCTAGAAAAAAAGTCGGGGCTTGTCGATCCAGAGTGGGCTCGTTCGTCGCGTGATCGGAACCAAGAGGAGGTGCCATGAAATATCTGTCGTTCATCCGCCATTCCGAGTCGTACCGCGCGTCCCCGCCGCCGCCCGCGTTGATGGAAGCGATGGGCAAGTTCGTGGACAAGTCGCTCAAGGACGGCACCCTCGTCGACACGGGCGGTCTCTTGCCGAGCAAGGACGGCTTCCGCGTGCGGCTCGCCCACGACAAGCTCACCGTGACCGACGGCCCGTTCTCCGAGACCAAAGAGATCATCGGCGGCTGGGCCATCCTCAACGTGAGCTCGAAGGCCGAGGCAGTCCGGATCGCGACCGAGTTCATGGAGCTCCACCGAAAGCACTGGCCGGGATTCGAGGGCGAGTCCGAGGTGCGGCCGATGTTCGACCCCGGCATGGGGCCGTGACGAAAGGAGCAGAGCGATGAAGGTGATGGTGTTCGTGCCCGGAGACGAGAGCTCCGAGGCCGGGAAGATGCCGAGCGAAGAGCTGATCGGCAAGATGATGAAGTTCAACGAGGAGCTCGTGAAGGCCGGCGTGATGCTGGCGGGCGACGGCCTCACGCCCACGTCGAAGGCCAAACGCGTGAAGTTCTCGGGCTCGCAGCGCACGGTCATCGACGGGCCGTTCGCAGAGTCCAAGGAGCTCATCGCGGGCTACTGGATCTGGCAGGTGAGATCGATGGAGGAGGCGGTCGAGTGGCTCAAGCGCGCGCCGTTCGACGGCGGCGTCGAGGTGACGCTCCGCCCGATCTTCGAACCCGAGGACTTCGGCAAGGAGCTCACGCCGGAGCTGCGCGCGAAGGAAGAGCGGCTGCGAGCGGAGGTCGCGCGGCAGGGCAAGGCCTGATTGGGTCGCGACCTGATCGCTCGTGCCTCCGTTGCGATCATCCCGCAGCGGCGATGTCGACTTCGTGCGCCGCCCCGTCACCGGCTGGATTCGCGCGCGGCGCGCGAATCGCGGCGAGAGTCTCAGCGAGGGTGTCCGTGCCGAGGCCTTCGCCGCCGATCAGTGGCTGAGGCCCACCGAGAGGGTAGCTTTCTGCCGGGTTGCCGATGACCAGGGAGTCGGGCGCCACGTCGGCTGTCACGACGCTCCCGGCAGACACGACGGAGCCGGCGCCGATGCGGACGCCGGGCTCGATGTACACACCATGCGCGACCCACACGTCGTCCTCGATCACGATGGCGCCGCTCCTCCTCGGGTCCGAGTCCCGCAGAGTCGTCATCGACCCGAACATGCAGCGCTTGCCGATGCGGATGGCGTGTTGGCAATCGATGACCACCCCGTAGTTGAAGCCGCACCACTCGTCGATGACGAGCTCTGCGCCGTGGTGGCACATGACCTGCGACGGGATCATCCCTCCTGCGAACTGGACGTGATCACCGAGTGAGATGCGTCCGGCCGCCAGGACGCGCAGGTATCCGGTCGCGTTGACCCTGCGTCCGAGCTCGGCGTGGCGGAACAGCGCGTGCGCGCGTACGATCCCGACACCGCGGCGGATGCGATCGAGGGCCGCACCTCGATTGGAGAGCATCAGGCGAAGGAGCTTCGTGGCCTCGGAAATCGCTTCACTTTGCATCGGATCCTCCCTTGTTCGCGGCCGCGATGGAACGACCTTGGATTACCGCGCCGGCGTCGACCGCCCGGCCCACGACGGTCCGCGTCCGCGACCATGGCTGCGTACGGGCCGGTTCGCTCGTTCGGTTCGACCCGACTGCCAGGTCGAGGCCAGCGGTCGGCTACGCCGATCGCGCAACAAGCGCGACGCAGATGCGCGCGACGTGCGTTCGAGCACGCGCGAGAGCCCGGATATCCACGTTCCGGCAGCTCGAGCTTCGGAGTGGAACCCATGCATCCATGCGAACACTCGATGCGCGGCCCCCACATGGTTTGATGGCGATGCAATCACCCGGCCAAGCGGCGCCGCGCGCGCCGCCGTGCAGGGCCCACATGTTGCCAAGCCACCCACCCAACTTACGAGTTGACGTTGGTCCTCTCGAACCGATCGGGAAATCCACGCCGATGGGTGTCCGTTTGGCCTAGAGCGCGGCGTGAGATGTTGCTTCTCAACCCCTCGCCGCCCGCTTCGACGGGCGGTCGGCCGGTGCGCGACGGCTCGGCCGGTCCTCGGGCGCCTTGAGCGCGGCGGCCGATTCCTTTCGGACGGTGACGCGCGGGTTCCGCGGATCCGGCTCTTGCGCCGCATGAGCGAACGACTCGGCGACCGCGGTCGCGACGTGGACGACCGCGTACGAGCGCGCGATGCGGATGGCGCCGACCTGGTTGCCAGCCACGTTTCCGCGGCGACACACCATCGCGAGCAGACGCCGCGGGTCCGCGCCCTGCTCGCTGCCCCACGACACACGGAAGGGAACCCAGCTCCCGGGCTCGTCCGCCGGACGGCGTTCGCGACGACCTTGGGCTCGATCTTCCCAACCCCGCTCGCGCGGGCGCGGCTCGCGATCGCGCTCGAGGAACGAAGGCGGCGCGATCGGCCGCACGTCGCGCGGCTCGGCCGGCGCTCCCCCCCGCACGCGCGCGAGCAGGCGCGCCAGGGCCCGCGTCGGCTTGTCGGTCTTGGCGATCCGCTTGGCGAGAGTCCACGCGCGCTCGTCGTCGAACTCCTCGTTCTGCGTCAGCTCCTCGAAGAGGCGCTCGTCGGCCGTCGTTCGAATCTCCTCGGCGGTCGGGATGGGCTCCATGCGGTAGCGAACCCCCGCTCGCTTGAGCAGCTGCGCCGTGCGTCCGAGGGCGCCGGGCGTAACGAGGATGGAGCTCGTGCCCTTGCGGCCCGCGCGGCCCGTGCGGCCGCTCCGGTGCGTGTAGGCGTCCGCGTCGCTGGGGGGTTCGGCGTGAATCACGCGCGCGATGTCCTGCACGTCGATGCCACGCGCGGCGACGTCC
>DATIQP010000117.1:0-2286 GCA_035470765.1 Polyangiaceae bacterium
GGCGTCGCGCGGCTACCCGCTCACGCTGACGATGCCCGAGACGATGAGCCTCGAGCGGCGCAAGCTCCTGGTCGCCTACGGCGCCAAGCTCGTGCTCACCGAGGGGCCGAAGGGAATGAACGGCGCCATCGCCAAGGCCGAAGAGATCGTGGCGAGCGATCCGCAGCGCTACGTCCTGCTCCAGCAGTTCAAGAACCCCGCGAACCCCGCCATCCACGAACGCACGACGGGCCCCGAGATCTGGGAGGACACGGCCGGGCAGATCGACATCCTCGTCTCGGGCGTCGGGACGGGCGGAACGATCACCGGCGTCTCCCGCTACATCAAGAAGACCCAGGGCAAGGCGATCCAATCGGTCGCGGTCGAGCCGTCGGCCAGCCCGGTCCTGACGCAGACGCGCGCGGGCGAGCCGCTCGTGCCGGGTCCGCACAAGATCCAGGGCCTCGGCGCCGGCTTCGTCCCCGACGTGCTGGATCTGTCGCTCGTCGACTCGATCGAGCAGGTCACCAACGAGGAGTCGATCGCGTACGCGCTGCGGCTCGCGCGCGAAGAGGGGATCCTCTCGGGCATCTCCTGCGGCGCGGCGATCGCCGTCGCGGCGCGCCTCGCGAAGCGCCCGGAGAACGCGGGCAAGACCATCGTCGCGATCCTGCCCGACTCGGGCGAGCGGTACCTCAGCTCGATCCTGTTCGAGGGGCTCTTCGACGAGAAGGGCATCGCGCGCTGAGCTTTGGGCCGCCCCGGGCTGAAGCCCGGGGCAGGCAAAGAATCTGGGATGAAACCACCCAAAGCCCGCCTTTGGCGGGCTCGCCCGATCTTGACACAGCCTGGCACGTTCCGAGCGTAGAAACCCGCGTTTCGCCGCGATCGACGCCGGTACGGGCTTTGCTTGAACATCGCCGTGGAAGTAATTCGTTCGAACGACACGGGTCCGCATTGAATTCAGCCCCGAGCACGATCCAGGTCGGCCATCGAGCTCCGGCCGCGCGAGCGCGTAGGCTCGCAGCTGTCGTTGTGTGCGGCGCGGGGCTCGCGGCATGGTCGCTCGCGTGCTCGTCGATCGAGGCGGCAAACGACGGCGGCGCGGACGCGGGAGGAGAAAGCGCCACGACCAAAGACGCGCTGCATGAAGTCGCCGTCCATCGCGAGGTCGCGACTCCGTGCTCGACTTCGCGGCCGCCGGGAACGCAAACGTATTTCGCCGTCGAAGGTGGATGCGATGGCGACCTCGACTGCGACGGAGGAATCAACGGGCGCTGCAACGCCCTCTATTTCCCCACGCCTTCGGCGGATACGAACGTCTGCAACTACGATACGTGCTTCGCCGATGATGCGTGTGCGAGCGTCGCGTGTCTTTGTCGGGAGGATTTTCCGCGGTTCGGCAACATGCCGGACACGTGCGCGATCATGGGCAACTGCCGTCTCGACTCTGACTGCCCTGGGGGACAGCTCTGCTCACCCAGCGATGTCCCGGGTTGCGCCCCTCCTGCGTGGTATTGCCACACGCCGAGCGACGCATGTCACTCGGACTCGGACTGCGCCAACGGCACCTTCTGCGGCTTGGACATCGCGCAGAATCGCTGGATGTGCATCGCATTGTGCCAAGACGGCTGAGCGCGCACGCGTCCCGCCTACTAGATGAAGAGCCACCCACCGCATGGAGCACGCGCGATGCGCGAAAGACGGCCGTGCGTTTGGTCCGGTAGGGGCACGCCGGCGCCCTGATCGCCAAGCTTCAACCAGTCGGCGCAGCTGGCGCTTCTCGACAGCTCGCGACCACTCCCTCCAGCAAGCGCACGGCGCGCCCGGTGCCGTCCTCTGCGGCCATGGCTAGAGCGAGCTCGCGGGCCCGCGCGTGCATCGCCGCCGACTCGCTACCCCACCCTTGAATCCCCACGCGCATGGGCATCGATGGGGTGAAGCGTAGCCCGACGTCCGTTCGTCGCATGACCTAAATCACGCAGCCACTGACGCCCGCGTCTAGGCTCGTTTCTCCGGCGAAACGCCATAAAACCGGCCTGCGGGGCGGGTGCATGACATCGCCGTCAGCGAAGCGGAGCGGAGCGCGATGAGCAAGCGGACGATCGGGATCGACGTAGGGACCGAGACCATCAAGCTCGTGCAGGTGACCGAGCGCAACGGCGTGCGCGCGTGGACGCATCGCACCCTCGCGCAGCACGACAAGGAGCCGGGCCGCGCGCTGCTCGCGGAGATCGCCGAGCTCGGCTGGGACGACGTCTCGGGGGCGTGCGTCACCGGCCGCATGGGCCGCCTCGTCGATCTGCC
>DATIQP010000118.1:0-6338 GCA_035470765.1 Polyangiaceae bacterium
GGATCGTCCCCGTGGTGAGGGGCCCGCCGTGCCAGAGTCCGAACGCGGCGAGGACCAGGAGCGCGAGGCAGATCACCAGCACGACCCCGCGGCGGCGAAACACGAGACGGCCCCAGGCGGCGAGCATGCGCTATCGCACCGTACCGTATTTCGGGGGTGGTGCGGCGGCGGTTGCTCCGGCTCGTCCGAAGAAGTACCCCTTGGCCGATGGCGCTCGATGTCGTCGTGTCCGCATCCGCCGAGGTGCGCCTCTCGCGCGTGCAGCAGTTCGTCGCAGCGCGCGGCCGCGGCGCCGAGCTCGTCTGCGTCGGCGCCACGCACGAGGCGCTGGCAGACCTCGTGAGGCGCAACGCGGCGGACGGAGGGGCGATCTTCGGCTGGCAACGGGTGAGCTTTGCGCGCCTCGCCGGAGCGCTCGCCGCGCCGGCCTTCGCCGAGAAGGGCGTGGTCGCGGCGGGCCGGCTCGGGGTCGAGGCGCTCTGCAGCCGGCTCGTGCACCGCGCCAAGGAGAGCGGCGCGCTCGAGCGGCTCGCGCCGATCGCCGATTTTCCGGGTCTACCGAAGGCGCTCGCCCGGACGCTCGACGAGCTGCGCCTCTCGCGCGTGGAGCCGGGGGCGCTCGCGGGGGACCTCCGCGCGCTGCTGCTCCGCTATGCGGACTTGCTCGAGGAGGCCAAGCTCGCGGACCGCGCGATGGTCTTCGCGGCGGCGCTCGATCGCGCGAAGGCGCCGGCGCCGCACGCGCTCCTGGATCGTCCGACCGTGCTCGTCGACGTGGCCGCGCCGACGAGCCTCGAGGCCGATCTGCTCGCGGCGGTCGTGGCGCGCGCGAAAGAGGCTCTGGTCACCGTGCCCGCGGGAGACGAGCCGACGCTGGCCCGGCTTCGCGAGCGCGGCGCGACCGTCACCACGATCGCGGCCGAGTCGGGGCCGGCCGCCGTGCAGGAGCAGCTCTTCTCCCAGCGCAGCGATCTACGCGCGCCGGAGGCTGCCCTCGCGGTGCTCTCCGCGCCGGGCGAGAGCCGCGAATGCGTGGAGATTGCACGCATCGTCCGCCGCGAGGCTCTGGGGGGCGTTCCGTTCGATCGCATGGCGGTCCTGCTCCGGGCGCCGTCCCAGTACCGCGCGCACCTCGAGGAAGCGCTGCGGCGCGCTTCCATCCCCGCCCATTTCGCCCGCGGCACGGCCCGGCCGGATCCGTCGGGGCGCGCCCTGCTCGCGCTCCTCTCCTGCAAGCTCGAGGAGCTCTCGGCGATGCGCTTCTCCGAGTACATGTCGCTCGGCGAGATCCCGCGCGCCTCCGAGGCCGGCGCGCCGCCCGTGGCGCCGCCGCGCGCGGAGCGCTGGGTGCCGCCGGATTCGGAGGTCGTCTCCGACGCGGTGGCCAGGGTCGCCTCGGGCGTAGTCGAGGAGCTTGCGCAGCGGCAACCACGAGACGAGGACGGCGACGACGCGCCGGTCTCGCTCGGCACGCTGCGCGCGCCGCGGCTGTGGGAGCAGCTGCTCGTCGACGCCGCGGTGATCAAGGAGAGCGGGCGCTGGCGGCGCAGGCTCGACGGCCTCGAGAACCAGCTCCGTGAAGATCTGCAGCAGGCCAAGCGCACCGACGAGGCCTCAGCCGTCCGAATCCAGCGCGACCTCGTCGCCCTGGCCGGCCTGCGCGACTTCGCCCTGCCCATCCTCGACGAGCTCGAGGCGCTCCCGTCGCGCGCGCGCTGGGGCGAGTGGATCGAACGGCTCTCGGCGCTCGCGAGCCGCGCGCTGCGCAACCCGGCGCGCGTGCAGGCTGCGCTCGCCGAGCTCCACCCGATGGCGGAGGTCGGCCCGATCGACCTGCACGAGGTGCGGCTCGTGCTCGAGCAGCGCCTCTCCGACGTCATCGAGCCGCCCGCCGGCTCGCGCTACGGCAAGCTGTTCGTCGCTACCCCGGCCGAGGCGCGCGGCATGGACTTCGAGGTGGTCTTCATCCCCGGCGTCGCGGAGAAGATGTTCCCGCAGAAGGTCGTCGAGGATCCGATCCTGCCGGACGCGGCCCGCGCGAAGGCGATGGCCTCCCCCGGGGCCGGCGCGTCGTCGCTGCGCAGGAACGAGGAACGCTCGGGCGAGGAGCGCCTCGCGTTGAGGCTGGCGGTGGGAGCGGCGCGCCGGCGCGTCGTCGTCACCTATCCGCGGCTCGACGTCGAGCAGGGGCGGCCGCGCACTCCGTCGTTCTACGCGCTCGAGCTCTTGCGCGCCGCGGAGGGTGCGCTGCCCGGCTTCGACGACCTCGCGCGCCGCGCCGACGCCGAGGCGAGCGTGCGCATCGGCTGGCCCGCGCCCAAGCGCGCCGAGGACGCCGTCGACGAGGCCGAATACGATCTGGCCATCCTCGAGCGCCTCCTGCAGCGGCCCGCGCAGGAGATCGTCGGCGCCGCGCGCTACCTGCTCGGCGCCAACCCGCACCTCGGTCGCGCCCTGCGCTTCCGCGCCGAGCGCTGGCACCCCAAGCGCTGGTACCGCTCCGACGGGCTCGTGATGCCGCACGAGAGCGCGCACGCAGCGCTGCGCGCCCACGACGTCTCGGCGCGCTCGTTCTCGCCGACGGCGCTCCAGAACTTCGCCGCGTGCCCGTACCGCTTTTTGCTCCAGGCGGTGCACCGGCTCGCCCCGCGCGACGAGCCCGCCCCGCTCGAAGAGCTCGACCCGCTCCAGCGCGGCTCCATGATGCACGAGTCGCAGTTCGAGACACTGGTCGCGCTGCGCGCCGCTGGGCTCTTGCCCGTCACGCTGGGCAACCTCGAGCGAGCGCGTGCGGTGCTCGATCGCGCGACCGGCGAGGTCGCCGCGCGCTTCGAGGACGAGCTCGCCCCCGCGATCCCGCGCGTGTGGCAGGACGGAGTGGCGCAGATCCGCGCGGACCTCGCCGAGTGGCTGCGCCGGATGGCGCAGGACGACGAGGAGCGCGACTGGGTGCCCGCGCACTTCGAGCTCTCGTTCGGGCTGCGCGAACCCCGCTCGCAGCAGGACGACAAGAGCTCGGAGGAGCCCGTCCCGCTCGACTGCGGCATCAAGCTCCGGGGATCGATCGACCTCGTCGAGCGACGCCAGTCCGACGGCGCGTGGCGCGCGACCGATCACAAGTCCGGCAAGGTGCGCGCGCAGGAAGGCGTGACGGTCATCGGCGGCGGCAAGACGCTGCAGCCCGTGCTCTATGCGCTCGCGATCGAGAAGCTCCTCGACGGCAAGGTCGAGGGCGGCCGCCTCTACTACTGCACTTCGGTCGGCGAGTACCGGCGCGTCGAGATGAAGCTCGACCCCGATGCCCGAGAGGCGGCCAAGCTCGTCGCCGACACGGTGCACGACGCGATCGAGCGCGGCTTCTTGCCCGCCGCGCCCGCGAAGGGCGAGTGCGAGTGGTGCGACTACCTGCGCGTCTGCGGGCCCTACGAGGAGCAGCGGACGTCACACAAGCCGAAGGACGGGCTGATCCCGCTCTCGCGCCTGCGGGAGCGCGCATGACCCAGCCGCCCTCCGCCCCCCGCCCGTTCGCCGACCAGGCCGCGCGCGACGCCATCCGCCAGGATCTCGACGCCACGCTCGTGGTCGAGGCCGCCGCCGGCACCGGCAAGACGACCGAGCTCGTGGCGCGCGTGCTCGCGTTGCTCTCGAGCGGCAAGGCGACACTTGCGTCGATGGTCGCCGTCACCTTCACGGAGAAGGCGGCCGGCGAGATGAAGCTTCGCCTCCGCGCCGAGATCGAGCGCTCCCGCAGGGAGGCGAGCGAAGCGGCGCGCACGCACCTCGATCGCGCGCTGAGCGAGCTCGAGGCCGCGCACATCGGCACGATCCACTCCTTCTGCGCCGAGCTCTTGCGAGAGCGGCCCGTCGAGGCCCGCGTCGATCCGCTCTTCATGGCCGCCGACGAGGCCACGCAGGAGCGCCTCTTCGACGAGGCGTTCGAGCGCTTCTTCCAGCGCGAGCTCGGGCAACCCTCCGAGGCCGTGCGTCGCATGCTCCGCAAGCGGTTCCGCGACCGCGACTCCGGCGGCCCGCGCAACCTGCTCCGCCGAGCCGGGTTACAGCTCGTCGATCAGCGCGACTTCGATCACCCGTGGCGCCGCGACCCGTTCGACCGGCCCGCCGAGCTCGACGCGATCCTGCAGCGCCTGCGCGATCTCGGCAACCTCTGGGACACCGCCAGCGACAAGACCACGTGGTTCGCGCAGAACCTCGGCGAGGTGAAGCGCTCCGTCGGCGAGATCGACCGTCGCGAGGCGATCTCCGGACCGCGAGACTACGATGGTGTCGAGGAAGAGCTGCGGCGTCTGCTGCGCGCGCGCACGTGGAAGTACGTGGGCGGGCCGAAGCAGTTCTCCAAGACCCTCACCAAGCAGGCCGCCATCGACGAGCGCGACAGGGTGCGCGCAGAGCTCGAGCGCGTCCTCGCGGCCGCGGAGGCGGACCTCGCCGCGTGCCTGCACCGCGACCTCGCGCCGCTCGTGGCCGAGTACGACCGCATCAAGCGACGCCTCGGCAAGCTCGATTTCCTCGACCTGCTCCTCGAGGCGCGCCAGATGCTGGTCGACAGCCCCGGCGTGCGCGCGGAGCTGCAGCAGCGCTTTTCGCACGTCTTGGTCGACGAGTTCCAGGACACCGATCCGTTGCAGGCCGAGATCCTCCTCTTGCTCTGCGCCGACGACCCGGCCGTGCGCAGCGCGAGCGACGTGCGCGTCGTACCCGGCAAGCTGTTCGTCGTGGGTGATCCGAAGCAGTCCATCTACCGCTTCCGGCGCGCCGACGTGATGTTCTACGAGCGCGTGAAGCGTCGGCTGCTCGCCCAGGGCGCCAAGCTGCTGCACCTGCAGACGAGCTTTCGCAGCGTCCCCGCCATCCAGAGCGCCGTGAACGCCGCGTTCGAGCCGCTCATGCAGGGGAGCGAGGACGGCAGCCAGGCCGAGTACGTCGCGCTCGAGGCGTGCCGCGCGGACCCGAAGGACCGGCCGTCCGTCATCGCGCTGCCGGTGCCTCGCCCGTACTCGGACAAGTCCGGCAAGGTGACCGGTTGGCAAGTGTCGCAGTCGCTGCCCGACGCGGTTGGCGCGTTCGTGGAGTGGCTCGTGCAGAGCAGCGGCTGGACGATCCCCGAGCGTGCGGGGCAGCCGCCCGTGCCGATCGAGGCGCGCCACGTGTGCTTGCTGTTCCGCCGCTTCGTCAGCTACGGCGAGGACGTGACGCGGCCGTACGTGCGCGCGCTCGAGCAGCGGCGCATCCCCCACGTGCTCGTGGGCGGCCGCTCCTTCTACAAGCGCGAGGAGGTCGTCGCCCTGCGCAACGCGCTCGCCGCGATCGAGTGGCCCGACGACGAGCTCTCGGTCTTCGCCACGCTCCACGGTCCGCTCTTCGCCCTCGCCGACGATCAGCTGCTCCTCTACCGGAGCCGGTTTCGCGCGCTTCGCCCGACGCGCACGCCGCCCGACGATCAGCTCGACGAGCTCACGCGGCCCGTCGCCGAGGCGCTCGCCATCCTCAAGGAGCTGCACGCCCTGCGCAATCGCCGCTCCATCGCCGACACCGCCGCGGAGCTGCTCGAGCGCACGCGCGCCCACGCGGGCGTCGCCATCTGGCCGACGGGCGAGCAGGCCCTCGCGAACCTGCTGCGGCTGCTCGACGACGCCCGCCGCTTCGAGGCCGCCGGAGCGACGAGCTTCCGCGCCTTCGTCCGCCACCTCGAGGACGAGGAGGAGCGAGGCGGGGGTGCCGAGGCGCCGGTCGTCGAGGAGGGCACCGACGGCGTACGCATCATGACGGTGCACAAGGCCAAGGGGCTCGAGTTCCCGATCGTGATCCTGGTCGACCCGTCCTGCACGCTCGTGGGCGACAAGCCGTCGCGCTACGTCGATCCCGACAGGCGACTCTGGGCCGCCACGCTCGCGGGCTGCACGCCGATCGAGCTGCTCGAGCGGCGCGAGCGCGTGCTGCGGCACGACGAAGAAGAGGCCGTTCGCTTGACCTACGTCGCGGCGACGCGCGCGAAGGACCTGCTCGTCGTGCCGGTCGTCGGCGACGAGGCGATGAGCGACTCGTGGCTCTCGGTGCTCGGACCCTCGGTGTACCCGCGCCCGGACGACTGGCGCGCGTCACGCGCCGCCCCCGGCTGTCCGGCGTTCGGCGACGACTCGGTGCTCGAGCGACCCGACCGCACCGAGCGCGACAAGCGCAGCGCGGTCCGCCCCGGCCTCCATCTGCCGCAAGGCGGCGCGCACACCGTCGTGTGGTGGGACCCTCGCGCGTTGCGCCTTCGGGCCGAGCACGACGCGGGGCTCAGGCAGCAGAAGATCCTGGCCGTCGATGAGGCCGCG
>DATIQP010000119.1:0-1918 GCA_035470765.1 Polyangiaceae bacterium
CGCAGATCGACCTTGGTGCTGTCGCCGTCGACGACGCGGTACTCGCCGCCGAGGTGCACCGAGTTCGTGTCCTGGAAGTGGCGCTGGATGGAGATCTTCGGGATGTAGTACGGGCTCGGCAGGGCGGTGACGTTGACGAGCGCGACGCCGCTCGGCGTGATGTCGATGGTGTCGTGGAGGCTCCAGAACTGGTGCTCGTACGAAGCCTCGACGCGGAGCTGCGGCACCGGCCGCACCTCGACGCCCGCGCGCAGCTCGGCCGGCAGCCTGAACTTCACGTTCGCGGTCTCGCCCGACTGGTACGCGCCGTCGAAGATCGCCGCCGTCGGCAAGCGCACGCGCACCGAGCCGGGCGCGTCGATCCAGTAAGGGAGCTGCCCCGCGAGGCCGAAGCGCACGTACTGCGACGGGACCCAGGTCACGCCGAGGTTGCCGCTCGGCGTGGCGATCATCGCACGCGTCCGGGAGAGCGCGTCGTAGTTCGGGTCCTGCGGGGCCGCGAGCACGCCGGGAGGCGCGGCCCCGAGGTCGACGGTGCTCTGGAACACGCCGGTCAAGAGCTGCAGGCCGGCGCCGATGCGCCACTCGTCGGAGATCTTGTAGGCGGCGAACGCCTCGACGACGGCGAGCAGCGAGCCCTGCAGCGAGATGAGCGAGTAGCGCGACGGCGAGGGCGAGCCGTCGTCGAGCGTCTCGGGCCACTGCAAGAGCGGCGAGTACGGCGCGTAGACCCCGCCGCCGACGGTCAAGCGGCGCTCGCTCCCGATCGGCAAGGCGAGCGCCAGCGTCGGGATGGCAAGCGGCGGCGTGTCGCCGTGGACGGTCTGGAACTTGTACGTCTGCACCGCGCCCGCGCCGTCGATGACCTGCGTCTCGCGCGTGAAGTCCGCCGAGAAGAGCATCAACGAGGCGTCGGCCATCATCGTGCCCTGGGCGTCGACGAGGCCCGCGGGGTTGTACCAGAGCGCGCCGAGGTCGTCGGCGCCGGCGACGAAGGCACCTCCGCGCGCGAGCGGGCGCACCCCGCGCTCGGAGAAGTAGAGGCCGCCCGCGCGGGCGTCTCGGGCCAGCAGGCTCGCGCCCGCGAGTGAGGTGACGGCGGCCGCGAGGGCGACGCCGCGAAGATGTCCCCGCATGAAAGGTCCTAGTCCGTCCCTTTGCGCACGATCTCGTAGAACTGCTCGAGGCCGAACTGTTTGTTCATCAAGAAGTCGTTCACTTGGCCCGCGATGGCGCCGTAGTCCCCCGCAGCGAGCTTGTTCGTCTGCGAGGGGTCGGTCCGGTTCACGTCGGCGATGACGTCGATGATCACCTCGAGCGGCGTCTGGGTCTCGCGCCCGGTCTTGTCGGTCATCGGGGTGACGAGGTGCGAGAGGATCTGGGTCAAGATCTGGTTCGGATCGGCCTCGGCGGCGCAGATCTCGGTGCCGGAGCCGTCGACGTATTTGCCCGCGATGTGCGACAGCAGCGTCAGCTGGGCGTCGACCAGGTTCGCGTTCACGATGCGCCCGTTCGCGTCCTTCACGCTCGGGCTGAGCGCGGGGGCGAGGGCGTGGAAGATGGGCACCAGGTTCTGATCGTCGCGGAGCACCTGGATCAGGTCGTCGCTCGACGCCAGCAGCGACGCGAGGGCGTCGTTCTGCGAGGCGGCGTCGACAAGATAGCTCAGCAGCCCTTCGGCCTCGCTGCGCGCGTCGTCCTGCTGGCGGACCGCGTCGAGCAGGTCCATCGACGTCGAGAACAGGGGGCCCTTGACCGAGTCCGAGAGCTTGTTCGTGAGGTCGTCGCGCGCCCACGCGCACCGCGTGTACGGCGGCGCCCAGCTCGTCGGGCAGTTGGCCAGCATCTGCGAGCGGAGCATGTCGATGAGCGTCGGCGTGATCGTGGGGATGGCGGCGTCGGCGAACGCCGAGCTCGA
>DATIQP010000120.1:0-2733 GCA_035470765.1 Polyangiaceae bacterium
GGTCCACGTGCCGCTCTCGACCGAGGCGCAGATGGAAGCGCGCGTGCTCATGATGAGCACGAACAACATCCTCTCGCCGGCGAACGGCCGCCCGATCATCAACCCGACGCAGGACATCGTCCTCGGGCTCTACTACGCCACGCGCGAGAAGAAGTTCGCCAAGGGCAGCTACCGCGAAGGCAGCCTCACGGTGGACAAGAAAGGCCACGTGGAGGGGTACCTCCGCGGCGTCTACTCGTCGCCCGAAGAAGTGCGCATGGCGTACGACAACGAGGAGCTCACCATCCACACGGGCATCCGGGTCCGTGTGCGCGACCCGGAGACGGGCGAGCGAAAGACGGTCAACACGACGGTCGGGCGCTGCCTCATCTCGGAGATCCTGCCCGAGGGCCTCTCGTTCGACCTCGTCAACAAGACGCTCGACAAGAAGGCGCTCTCGGCGCTCATCGACGCTTGCTACCGCAAGCACCGCAACAAGGCGACCGTCCTGCTCGCCGACCGCCTGCGCTCGCTCGGTTTCGAGTACGCGACCCGCAGCGGCTCGTCGATCTGCATGGATCACATGGTGATCCCGGACGCGAAGGGCGTGCTCCTCAAGGAGGCCCAGGACGAAGTGCAGCGCGTCATCGATCAGTACCAGGAAGGTCTGATCACCGACGGCGAGCGCTACAACAAGATCGTCGACATCTGGGCGGGCGTTGCCGACAAGGTCACCACCGAGATGATGACCAGCATCGGCAAGGAGACGATCACCGATCCCGAGACGGGCAAGGAGCAGATCGAGCCGAGCTTCAACCCGATCTACATCATGGCGGACTCCGGAGCCCGCGGTTCGACCCAGCAGATTCGTCAGCTCGCCGCCATGCGCGGCCTGATGGCGAAGCCGTCGGGCGAGATCATCGAGACGCCGATCACGGCGAACTTCCGTGAAGGCCTCACGGTGCTGCAGTACTTCATCTCGACGCACGGCGCCCGCAAGGGTCTCGCCGACACGGCCTTGAAGACCGCGAACAGCGGTTACCTCACGCGCCGCCTCGTCGACGTCGCCCAGGACGCGGTCGTGACGGAGTTCGACTGCGGCACGCTCGACGGCATCCGAGTCACCAAGCTCGAGGACGCCGGCGAGGTCATCCAGCCCCTCGGCGACCGCATCCTCGGCCGCGTGACGCTGGAAGACTGCGTCGACCCGCTCACCGGAGAGGTGCTCGTCCCGCACAACACCGAGCTCGACGAGCAGCTCGTCATGAAGATCGAGGACGCCGGCATCGAGGAGGTCGTGATTCGTTCGGTGCTCACGTGCCAGACGAAGCGCGGCATCTGCGCCAAGTGCTACGGGCGCGATCTCGCGCGCGGGTACAAGGTCAACATCGGCGAGTCGGTCGGCATCATCGCCAGCCAGTCGATCGGCGAGCCGGGCACGCAGCTCACGATGCGTACGTTCCACATCGGTGGAGCGGCCGCGCGCGGCAAGATCGAGCAGAGCTCGCTCGAGGCGCGCAACGAGGGCTTCGTCCGCATCCGCAACGCCAACCTCGCCAAGAGCAACAAGGACCAGGTCGTGAGCGTCATGAACCGCCACGGCGAGGTCGTCATCGTCGACGACACCGGTCGCGAGCGCGAGCACCACCGCCTGGTCTACGGCGCGGTGCTCAAGGTCGCGGAGGGCGACAAGGTGAAGCCCGGCCAGCTCCTCGCGGAGTGGGACGCGTTCGCCATGCCGATCCTCACCGAGGTCGCCGGCGTCGCCAAGTTCGGCGACATCGTCGAGGGCGTCACGATGGTGGAGAAGCTCGACGAGGTCACCGGCCTCTCGCGCAAGGTCGTCATCGAGTCGCGCGCCGCGGACCTCCGCCCGCGCATCTCGCTCAAGGGCAAGGACGGCGAGACGCTCAAGCTGCCGAACTCGACGCTCGAGGCGCGGTACCTGCTCCCGGTCGGCGCGAACATCGTCGTCCAGGACGGGGACAACCTCGAGGCCGGCGAGGTCATCGCCAAGATCCCGCGCGAGACCACGAAGACGCAGGACATCACGGGCGGTCTGCCGCGCGTGGCCGAGCTCTTCGAGGCCCGCAAGCCGAAGGACCACGCGATCATCGCGGAGGTCGACGGCGAGGTGTCCTTCGGCAAGGACACGAAGGGCAAGCGCAAGGTCATCATCACGCCGTTCGATCCGGAAGGGCAGCCGCTCCCCGATCAGCAGCGCGAGTACCTCATCGCGAAGGGCAAGCACATCCAGGTGCAGCCGGGCGACCGCGTCCGCGCGGGCGAGCCGCTCATGGATGGCCCGGCGAACCCGCACGACATCCTTCGCGTCAAGGGCGAGAAGGAGCTGGCGGCGTATCTCGTCAACGAGATCCAGCAGGTCTACCGCCTGCAGGGCGTCGCCATCAACGACAAGCACATCGAGGTGATCGTGCGGCAGATGATGCGGCGAGTCCGCATCAAGGACGTCGGCGACACCCCGTTCCTCATCGACGAGCAGGTCGAGAAGCACATCTTCGAGCGCGAGAACCAGGCGGTGATCGAGCGCGGAGGCAAGCCGGCGATCGCCGAGCCGCTGCTCCTCGGCATCACCAAGGCGTCGCTCTCGACCGAGTCGTTCATCTCGGCGTCGAGCTTCCAGGAGACGACGAAGGTCCTCACCGAGGCCGCGATCAACGGCAAGACGGACTTCCTCCGTGGTCTCAAGGAGAACGTCATCATGGGTCGGCTCATCCCTGCCGGCACCGGCCT
>DATIQP010000121.1:0-7588 GCA_035470765.1 Polyangiaceae bacterium
ACCCAGTAGGCCTTGCCGTCCCGCAGGCGGATCGTCCGGAAGCGGACGCGGCGCGGGTGCGGGTCGCGGCGCTTGCCGAGCAGCCACTTGGCGCCCTTGAGGTCGGCGTAGGTCGTCTGCCAGACGTTGTGGCCGAGATCCGGGTGCTCGTGCACGACCGAATATTTCATCTTGTCGTACGCGTCGATGAGCACGCCGCTGTTCTCGACGGGCAGGTCGCGCGTGCCGTGCACGATGAACAGCGGGAGGCCCCAGCCGTTGAGCGCCCACTCCACGTTGCTGCGCTCCTCGGCGAGGGCGCGCTCCCAGGGGCGGATCGCCCGGCCGATGAAGTCGCGGCGGACGAAGTAGCTGTGGTAGCCGCAGAACGGCGCCGCGGCGGCGAAGCGGTCCGGATATCGGAACGGGATCGCCGCCGAGCCGATGCCGCCCATCGACGGGCCGGTGATGGTGACGCGGTCCTCGTCGATCGGGTAGCGCGCCATGACGCGATCGAGCACCCGCATCGGGTCGTCCTCGCCGAGATCGCGGTACATCGTGTTGCCGTAGCCCGTGGGCGTGACGACGAAGGCGTCGAGGTTGGGCAGAGGGCCCACGTGGCGATCTTCCCAGTCCTGCTCCTTCTTGGGATCGTCGCCGCCGAAGAACCATCGCATCATGGCCATGGGCCGGCCGTTGAGGCCGTGGAGCGCGACGACGAGCGGGAACTTTCGCTTGGTGCCGGGGTGGTAGCTCGCCGGTACGTACAGGCCGTAGTCGGCGAGCTGCCCGTCGACGGGCGAGCGGTACGCCATGCGCATCGGCCCAGTGCGCGCCGCGTAGGGATCCCTGTCGTGCTCGAGCGCGTCGAGCGACGCCACGAGCTCGCGTGTCTCCGCGGTCAGCGCCTCCGAGTCCATGTCGCCGCGGTTCTGCTCGGCGACCAGGCGATTGCGGGCGCTCTCGACGCTCTCGAGCGAGTCGGGCCATAGCCACGACGGGTGCGTCCCGTTCGACAGGCGCGCCACGATCTCGTCGGTGCGCTTCATGGCCTCGCGGATGCTCCTCCGCGGAAAGAAGGAGTGCGTCGAGGCGTGCCCGGCGACCTCCGCGCGGAGCTCGAGCGCGCCCTTGTCCTCGACCGCGGAGAGATCTTCGTCCGTCACCGCGGGCAGCTGGACGTCCACGTCGGCGCCGTCGACCGGCACCTCGCCGGCGTCGATCTGGAACAGCGGGGCGGCGGCGCCAGGCGGGTCGAGCTCGGCCTTGACGGGGAGGGCCGTGCCGAGCGGCACGCCCTCCGAGTAGCGGACGCGCAGGTGCATGACGTACGCGTCGCCGCGGGTGCCGAGCTCGGCGTGGACGCGCGCCATGTCCCTGGCGAGCTCGCGCGCCTTCGCCGCGTCGGCGCCGGCGAGCTCGACCCAGGCGCCCTCGGGCGGGGCGAGCTTCTCGTCGACGAAGCGCACGCGGAAGCTCCACGCGCCGTCGCGCTGGTGCAGCTTGAAGAGCATCGGGTGATCGCCCGCGGCCAGATCCAGCGGCACCATGTCGTCGTCGTCGCGCTGGGGGCGGCTCTCGTCGTGGCGGAAGACGACCTTTCCGTCGACCGACACGCGGACGCCGTCGTCGCTGCCGAGGAGCATGTAGAGCTTGGCGGCCTTGGCGAGGTGCAGCGTGCCGGCGGCGTAGGCGACGAGGTCCGTGCCGGTCGCGAGCGGATCGGCCCTGAGCGCCGACCTGACGTCGATCGCGCCGGCGGCCGAGGAGGCGACGAGCCACCGGGGGATCGGAGCCGCGGGGTGCCCGGGTCTCGGCGGCGGGACGGGCGCCTGCGCCGGCCCCTCGACGTCGTAGCGAGGGGCGAGCGAGGCCTCCGCGACGTCGGGCGGGTCGGTCGCCAGCGCCTCCGGGATGGTCACCCCCTTGCCCGGCTTGAGCCCGTGGCTCGCCGAACGATAGGGCCCGAGCAGCAGCCAAGCCCCCACGTGACCGTCCAGCGACAGGCCGATCCGCGTGCGCGTGCTCGTGATGGCGGCGGTGGCCGTGGTCGCGGCCGTGCTCGCGGCGGCGCCCGATGCGAGAGCGGGCCCCACCGCGCACATCACCGCCAGCGCCGCCGCCGCCCACGCGCGCATGGGGTCAGGCCGGCACGAGCGCCTGAGCGAGCGTCCGCGGCTCGTCCCGGAACAGGATCTCGATCTTGTGCGCGTCGATGATGCGCGTGACCACGCCGTCGCCGAATTTGGAGTGCTTGATCAGGTCGCCGACGTGGAACGTCCCCTGGACGTTGTACTTCACGAAGTCGGAGACGAGCTTGCCGCTGACGGCGCGCTCCCACGACTGCTCGCGCTCGCGACGCTCCTGCTCCAGCCGGGTCGCGCTCGTGGCGCGGGGCGCACGGGCCGAGCGGGGCCCCGCCGACGAGACGACGCGCGGCGAGCCGGCGGACTTGGGCGCGACGTCGCCGGGGGGCCGCTCCCGGAAGTTGTGCTGCGAGTGGCACGTCTCGCACTCCACGCGTACCGGCTTCGGGCCGACCATGGCCACGATGCGGTGCGTGAGCATGAGCCGGCACTTGGTGCACCAGCTGTCGACGTCTCCCCCCGTCTTCAGCGCTCTCGGCACGGCGATCTCAACCTTCCTTGGCTTTGCGTTTGCGTTCCGCCCGTCGCGCGAAGACGTCCATCTTCACCTCGGGCTTGGGCAGCTCTTGGACGTCTTCGTCGCCACGCGCCTCGTCCTGCGCCTTGGCGTCCGCGGTGCGGAAGCGAATCGTCGTGTTGATCTCGAACTGCAGGGTCGTCAGCATCTTCTGCAGCTCGGTGGCGAGGTTCGTGTGCTCCAGGAAATCGCGCGTCTCCTTGGCGACGACGCGCATCATGCCGTTCTTGGTCTCCTCGACCTGCGAGAACAGGTACGCCGCGACTTCCTTCGGCAGGCGGAGGTCGCTCATGAGGTGCTTGAGCGACTCGGGCGCCTCGGCGGCCTTCTCGACGCCCAGCTCGACGGCTCGCTTGAGCAGCTCGGGGATGACGCCCTCGAGACGCCGCCGGCGCGGCGAGTCGTATCCCTCCGAGGGCGGGGGCACGGAATCGCGCGGGGGTTGGTCCTTGGGGTCGTCGCTCATTCGTCTCGTTGTGGTACCGCCCCATCCTGCGACTGTCGAGGGCCGCGTGTCGTCCAGCCGTGCTAGGTTGCACGGCGTGAGCCTGGTCACGCGGTACGCCGAATCGATCGTTCCGACGGATTACGGGCCTCTTTCGGTCGTCGTCTACCGCGAGCGTGAAGACGAGCGCGAGCACGTGGCGGTCGTCTACGCCGGCGGCGACGCCAAATCTGCGGAAGAGGCGTGCCTCGTCCGCGTGCATTCCGAGTGCTGGACGGGCGAGGTGCTTCACTCGCACAAGTGCGACTGCCGCGCTCAGCTCGACACGGCGCTGCGCCGCATCGCGGGGTCGAAGCGCGGCGTCCTGATCTACCTGCGCCAGGAGGGGCGAGGCATCGGCCTCGGCAACAAGATCCGCGCGTATGCGCTGCAGGAGCAGGGGCTCGACACGGTGGACTCGAACCGCGCGCTCGGCTTCGAGGTCGACGAGCGCAGCTACGACGTGGCCGCGGCCATGCTGAGCGACCTCGGCGTGACGCGCGTGCGGCTCCTCACCAACAACCCGGCGAAGGTGGAGGGCCTGCGGCGCGGGGGCATCGAGGTGGTGGAGCGCGTCCCGCTCGTCGTCGAGCAGACGGCGCAGTCCGCGGAGTATCTCGCCGTGAAGGCGCGTAGGATGGGGCACCAGCTGCCATGAGGGTCGCCGTCGTCCAGCTCAACTCGCAAGCGGACGTCGCGAAGAACCTCGCGCAGGTCGAGGCGCTCGTGGGGCGCGCGGTGGAGCAGGGCGCGGAGCTCGTCACGCTCCCCGAGAACTTCGCGTTCATGGGCGAGCGCGACGAGGACAAGCGCGCCGTCGCCGAGGAGCTCTCCGGCGATGGGCCCATCATCCGGACGCTGGCGCGGCTGGCGCGCGAGCGCGGCATTTTCCTACTCGGCGGCGGCATGCCCGAGAAGAGCGCCGACCCCGACCGGCCCTACAATTCGTCCGTGCTCTTGGCGCCGAACGGGGCCCTCTTGGCGTCCTATCGGAAGGTGCACCTGTTCGACGTGGATCTGCCGGACGGCACGCAGCTTCGCGAGTCGGCCGGCTGCACGCCCGGCGAGGAGACCTGCGTCGTCGCCGTTCGCGAGCGCATGATTGGCATGACGATCTGCTACGACGTGCGCTTCCCCGAGCTGTACCGGCGCCTCGCCGACGCGGGCGCGCTGGTCGTCACGGTGCCGGCGGCGTTCACCCTCACCACGGGCAAGGATCACTGGCACGTGCTTTTGCGCGCGAGGGCGATCGAGAACCAGGTCTTCGTCCTCGCGCCCGCGCAGACGGGCAAGCACCCGCGGGGCCGGCAGACGTACGGCAAGAGCCTCATCGTCGACCCGTGGGGCGACGTCCTCGCGCAGTGCGGCGAAGGGGAGGGGGTCGCCGTAGCCACGCTCGACTTCGACTACCAGAAGCGCGTCCGCGCCGCGCTGCCGAGCCTCGCGCACCGCGTGGGCCTGTTCGACCAGGCGCCGGCCGCCCTTCCCAAGCGACACCGATGACGCCGGAGCGCATCCCGCTCTGCGATTTGCGTGCACAGTACACGCAGCTCGCTCCCGAGATCATCGGGGCGATCGCGGAGGTGCTCGCCGAGCAGCGCTTCGTGCTCGGCGATCGCGTGGCGCGCTTCGAGGCGCAGCTCGGCGACCTCGCGGGGGCGACGCACGCAGTGGGCGTGGCGAGCGGCAGCGACGCGCTCTACCTCGCGCTGCGGGCCCTCGGGATCGGGCCGGGCGACGGCGTCCTCGTGCCGGCGTACACGTTCTTCGCGACCGCCGGGGCGGTGACGAGGACGGGCGCGACGCCGCTCTTCTGCGACGTCGACCCGGCCACGATGGTCGCGGGCGTCGCGGAGCTCGCCGCCCGCGCGCGCTCGGTCGACGCCAAGGTGCGGCTCCGGGCCGTCGTGCCGGTCCACCTGTTCGGGCAGTGCGCGCCGATGGGCGAGATCATGACCTTCGCGCGCTCGCGCGATCTCCTGGTGGTCGAGGACGTCGCGCAGGCGCTGGGCGCGTCGGACGGCGACGGCCGGGCAGGGGCCTTCGGCGCGGCGGCGGCGCTGAGCTTCTTCCCGAGCAAGAACCTCGGGGCGTACGGCGACGCGGGCGCCGTGCTGACGGCGCTGGCCGACGTCGCGACGCGCGTACGGGCGCTGCGCGCGCACGGCGCGGGAGCGGACGGACTGCACCACGAGGTCGGCATCAACAGCCGGCTCGACGCGGTCCAGGCCGCCATCCTCTCCGTCAAGGCGACGCACCTCGCGCGATGGAACGAGGGCCGCCGCCGCGCCGCCGAGCGGTACCGGGCTCTCGTCGCCGAGCAGCCTTGGCACGGGCGGATCGAATTGCCCGCGGTCCGCCCGGGAACGACCCACGTCTTCCATCAGTTCGTCGTCAAGCTCGACGACCGGGAGGCACTCGCCGCGCACCTCGCGTCGCGCGGCATCGCCTCGCGCGCCTACTACCCGGTGCCGCTGCACCGCGAGCCGTGCTTCTCGTCTCAGGCCGATCTCGCGTTGCCGGGCGCCGAGCGTTGCTCGCGCACCGCGCTCGCGCTGCCGATGTTCCCGGAGATCACCGAGGCGCAGCAGCGCGAGGTGGTCAGCGCCATCGCGGAGTTTTTTGGCTAACGCAGAAGTCACTTGAACCGATCGAGTCTTGACCGAGAGCTGTGGTCGACGTGCGGCAGCGAGACGCCGCGGCCGAGCCGCCGCGTTGCAGCCTCAGGTCGACTGGGAGGCCAGAAGCCCGGCGGCTTGGGCATGCCGACACGGCACGTGCCGGTCCCGCCGGAGACTTCACGCTGCCGCTTGTTGGCAGCCAGGGTGGCGCAAGACCATCAACTCAAGTGGTCTGCCGAGTAGCGGGTCTCGTCAGGGGAACACGACGGTGACGGGCGTGGGGTGCGGGCTAGTGTCCATAGGGACGCCACCGTCCACGAGGCCCTGGCCGAGCTGACCGCGGTCGTTGGCGCCCCAGCACATGACCGAGCCGCCGTCGATGCGGGCGCAGGTGTGGTTCGACCCGGCCTGCACCTCGAGCGCCTGCCCGCTCAGACCCTGGACCTGGGTGGGGGTCGTGACGTCGGCGTTGTTGAAGCCCGCGTCGCCGAGGCCCGTGCCGCACTGCCCGAAGTCGTTCTGGCCCCAGCAGTACACCGTGTGATCCGACGCGAGCACGCACGTGTGCGAGTAGCCCGCGGTGACCTGCACCAGCGTCTTGCCGGCGACGTCGACCTTCGTCGGAGCCGAGACGGGATCGCCCGACGAGCCGGCCTGGCCGTTGGCGTTGTGTCCCCAGCAGTAGAGCGCGCCGCCCGCGACCGCGCAGGCGTGCTGGAAGCCCGCGGCGATGCTCGTGACGCCGCTCAGCGAGCCGATGGCGGCGGCCAGGTCCGGGCTCTGCGCGGGCGTGCGACCGAGCTGGTCGACGCTGTTGCTGCCCCACGAGACGACGCCGCCCGCCTTCAGCAGGCCGAGGCCGAAGTCGTAGCCGGGACCGACGGCGGTCGCCGGGCCGGCGTCGGTGACGACCAGGCCCGCCGGGAGGATCTGCACGTTGCCCGCGGGTCGGCCCAGCTCCATGTTCTGATCGTCGCCCCAGCAGTACATGTCGCCGGTGGTCGAGACCGCGCAGCCGTGGAGGTTGCCGGCCCACACGCTCGCGAGGCCCGGCACGCCCGTCACCGGCGAGGGCGTCGGATGGGGGTTGTTGTCGAAGGCGCCTGCGTCGGCCGACAGACCGAGCTGGCCGTAGCTGTTGTTGCCGAAGCACTGCGCTGCGCTCCCGACGAGCGCGCACGTCGAGCTGAGCTGGATCGAGAAGTGGCTCGCCGAGATCTGCGAGACACCCGAGAGCGGCGGCGTCTGCGGGACGGGGCGCGGATTCGGATCGAACGCGCCGCCGTCGCCGGGCAGGCCGACGCCGAGCTGGCCGTAGTTGTTGCGGCCCCAGCAGCGCACGGTGCCGTCCTTCACGAGCCCGCACGCGTGGAAGCCCCCCACCGCGAGCTGGACGACGCATGTACTCTGCAAGCAAAGTGGCCCGGCGTCCACGACGCCGCCGTCTCCGTCCGCCGCGTCACCGCTCGATGCGTCGCCGAGGCTCCCGTCGCCCGTCGGCACCGTGTTGTCCACGAGGACGTCCATCCCGGCGCCGGTGTCCGGCGGGCCCGAGTCGAGGCCCGCGTCGCCCGTCCCCCCGCACGCGTACGCGAACAGCGCCGCCACCCCGCCGAGACCGCACAGCACGAGCACCCTGCCCTCGAGCATGATCGAACCCTCCACCGGAGGGCGACGCTATCACGTCAGGTGTTTGCGGGCGATGTCCGCCCAGGTGCCCTGCGGCTCCAGGTCCAGGTAGCGCTTCCAGTGGCCGCGCGCCTTGCCGCGCTCGCCGAGCTGCTCGTACGCCATGGCCAGGTTGAAGTGCGCGTCGGCGAAGCGGGCGTCCCGGGCGATG
>DATIQP010000122.1:0-2625 GCA_035470765.1 Polyangiaceae bacterium
TCGGCGTCGAAGCCCTCGCGCAACCCATCCTCGCCGAACTCGTCGTAGAGCTTGCGGCGCTTGTCGTCGGAGAGGACCTCGTAGGCGTGGTTCACCGCCTTGAAGCGGTTCTCCGCCTGCTTGTTGCCCGGGTTCCTATCCGGGTGAAGGTCCTTCGCGAGCTTGCGGTACGCCTTCTTGATCTGCTCTGCGTCCGAGCTCTTCGAGACGCCGAGCACGGCGTAGAGATCTTCGGCCATGTGCCCGAGCCAAGGTAAGGCGCCCCGCCCTGGGCGGCAACGTCACAAAAGAGGGCGAGGCTCACGCGGCGGCGCGAGCCTCGTCCAAGGCAAGCTTTGATTTTCAGCCCCTCGACCGCGCGCGCGCTTCTGCGGGCGCACGGGTGACAGCAACGAAGTGCAAGGTCGTGACGACCTCGCTTCTCGTCAGGGCGACGTCTTCGTCCGTCGTCCCGAGCGAGGTGAGGCGGGTGGCCATCGACAAGGGCGCGAGCCTTCTATCGCGCCGGTGGCTCCCATGTAAATACTTATCTTACACTGGGCGTTTGCGCACCTCAGCGGCGTCCAGTCCACGTTTTCATCGCCGTCGCTGTTCGCGACGAGCTCCTAGCGCCCGTCCTCGGAGCGGCGGGGCTCGGAGAGCTCCGGCAGGCTCAGCTCCACCCGCCAGCCCCGCCCTTGCTTCACGCAGTGAATCGTGGCGCGGTCCGTGGGCTCGGAGCCCGTGACGTCCACCGTCGCCTGACCGTCGGTCACCGTGGTGGCGAAATGCCTGGGCCGGAACCGAAACGCGAAGCGCCCCTCCGCGAGTACCTCGTACGGCTCGACGCGGTGGCCCTCGACCTGGCTGGCCCGCTCCGCGCGCCGCTCGAGGCTCTGGCGGGTCGCCGGGCCGAGCAGCGCGTAGGCCTCCTTGGCCTCGGACGGGTCGGTCGTCTGGGCGTCCATGTGATCGAGCCAGTTGCGCAGCGCGCTCTCCGGCGTGGCGTCGGGCGCGGGATGCGAGCAGGCCGCCAGCAAGGAGGCGACGAGAACGAGCGCGAAGCGACGCATGGCCCAGGATGCTTACCCGAAAACTGGATACCGCGCGATCGAGCCCGATACGATCCGTGCGTGGAGAGAGCAGCGGAGCGGCGAGTTCGGCTTCAGTGGGGCGGCCGGCGCGCGCCCGACGTCGTCAAAGCCGCGGGCCCGGTCGAGCGCGTGCTCTCCGCGCCGGACGGCAGCGCCCTCTACCGCGGGAACAACCTCGACGTGCTGCGCAGCCTGTCGGCGTCGATGCGGGGAGCCGTGACGCTGGCGTACATGGACCCGCCGTTCCTGACCGGGCGCGTCCACGAGGCCGTACGCGGTCGCGGCGAGGAGCGAACGGTCGAGCCGGCCTTCGACGACCGCTGGACCGACCGCGCCTCCTACCTCGAGGCGCTCGCTCCCAGGCTCGAGCTGATCCGCGAGCTGCTCGCGCCGCACGGCTCGGTGGTCGTCCACGTGGACCCGAAGACGAGCCACTACGTCAAGGTGCTCTGCGACGAGGTGTTCGGCGAGGAGTGCTTCGCGAGCGAGATCGTCTGGCGCTACCGGCGGTGGCCTTCGAAGACGCCCAACTTCCAGCGGGTGCACGACGTGCTTTTGCGATATCGCAAGTCCGCCGACCACGCGCCGCGATTCAACGTCCTCTACGAGCCGCTGGCGGCCTCGACGCTCGCGACCTGGGGCACCCGCAAGCAGCGGGCGGTGGTGGCCCCGAGCGGGCGCAGGCTCCGCTCGTCGAGCACGCGCGAGGCCACCCCCGGCGTTCCCATGGGCGACGTCTGGGACATCGGGGTCATCGCCCCGGTCGCCCGGGAGCGCACCGGCTACCCGTCTCAGAAGCCCGAGGCGCTGCTCGAGCGCATCGTGAGCGCCCTCTCGTCGCCGGGCGAAATCGTGCTCGATCCTTACGCCGGAAGCGGCACCACGCTCGCCGTGGCGGCGCGGCTCGGTCGCGCCTTCGTCGGCATGGACCAGAGCTCGGTGGCCATCGACACGGCCTGCGCGCGGCTTCGGGAGCTTCTCCTTGATCTTGCGCGGGGGCGAGCCAGCCGCGTACCGTAGCGACCGGAATGTCCAGCTCCCAAAGGGTCGTCTCTGCGTTGTTCGCGGTCCTGATCGCGGCCGTGGGGGCGGCCTTCCTCGTCCGCGACGCGGGCACCACGCCCATCTTCGCGCTCATCGTCGTCGGCCTCATCGCCGCGGGCGCGGTCTATTACGCCGCCTCGGGTGCGGCGGGCGGCGAGAACGTGGCCGGCATCGCCGAAGCGATCCGCAAGGCGACGGAGGGCCAGCGGGCGCGCACGCCCGAGGGAGCGAGCCCCGAGATTGCCCGCCTCTACGCCGCCATCGACGAGATCGCCGAGGCGCACGACACGAGCGCCGACGAGCGCAAGAAGCTCGGCGACGAGCGCAAGAAGCTGGCCGCTCGCGTCGAGGCGACCGAGGGCCTGCACCACTCGCTCGAGGACGTCGTGCGCCGGCTCCGCGACGGCATCGGGTCGCAGCTCGGCAGCGTGGACGAGACGGCCCGGGTCGCCCGCGAGCTCGCCAACTCCATCCGCGAGGTGTCGCAGCACGCCGAGACGCTCGCTTC
>DATIQP010000123.1:0-3436 GCA_035470765.1 Polyangiaceae bacterium
CCGCCGCGCGTGCTCGCGTGCACGGCCACGGCCACGCCGGACGTCCGCCGCGAGATCCGCGCCGCGCTCGCGCTCGATCCCTGCCGCGAGGTGCTGCGCGGCTTCGCCCGGCCGAACCTGCACCTCTCGGCGCAGAGCGTCGACGGCCCGAAAGACGCGCGCGCGGCGCTGCTCTCCGCGCTCCGGCGCGCCCTCGGGAGCGAGCCCGCCTCTCCGCGCGGCGGGGCCATCGTCTACGCGGCCACGCGCAAGAGCACCGAGACCTACGCGGAGCTGCTGCGCGACCGCGGGTACGACGCGGCGCACTACCACGCCGGCATGGAGGGCGACGCGCGCTCCCGCGTCGCCGACCGCTTCGCCGCGCGCAAGCTCGACGTCGTCGTCGCGACCAACGCCTTCGGCATGGGCATCGATCGGTCCGACATCCGCGCCGTCGTCCACGTCCAGCCGCCCTCGTCGATCGAGGCCTACTACCAGGAGGTGGGCCGCGCCGGGCGCGACGGGCAGGAGGCGCTCGGCCTGCTGCTCTGCTCCGGGGCCGACATCGCCCTGCGGCGGCGCCTCGTGATGACGGACGCCGAGCCGGCCCTCGCCGCGCGCGCCTGGGCGCTGTTCCGTGATCTCTTGACGTACCTCGACGCGCGCAGCTGCCGGCACGACTTCGTGCTGCGCTACTTCGGCGACGAGCACGAGCTGCTCGGCGGGTGCGGCCACTGCGACATCTGCGAGGCGCTCGACCAGGGCGGCGCGACGACCGAGGAGTCCCTGGAAGAGACCACGCTCGTCGTCCGCAAGGCGCTCGCGGGCGTCGCGCGCGCCAACCGCCGCGCGGGCCTCGGGGCCGTGGCCGACATGCTCGCCGGCGTCGACGCGGACAACACGCGCAAGTTCGGCTTCACGCGGCTGTCGACGTTCGGCATCCTGCGCGATCGGCCGCGCGACTGGGTCGTAGCCCTGCTGCGCGCGATGCTCGCCGCCGGCTGGATCGACCTCACGCCCACCGAGCACCCGGTGCCGCTGCTCACGCACGCGGGCGCCGACGTGATGCGCGCCGCTTCGCCCGCTCGCATCGCCCTGCCGCCCGAGCACCGCGCCAAGGCCCCGAAGGCCCGCAAGGCCAGCCCCGCTCCGGCCGCCGAGCTCGACCCGCACGCGCGCGCGCTTTTCGAACGCCTTCGAGCGCATCGAGCCGAGGTCGCGCGCTCGCGCGGGATCCCGGCCTACGTCGTCGCGTTCGACCGTACGCTCGCCGAGATGGCGACCTCGGCCCCGAAGACGATGGTGCAGCTGCTCGCGTGCCACGGCATGGGCCCGGCGCGCGCCGAGCAATACGGCGAGGGGTTCTTGCGGATCATCGCAGGCACGTCGTGAGGTAGGGTTCTCGGCATGCCCGAGCAGAAGAGCCGCACGCCCGCGCTCGCCTACCGCAACAAGGCCTTCCTCGACAGCGACGATGCGCGTCCGCTCCGCATCCTGGCCGAGTACCTCGAGCCGCTCACCGCCCTGCGCCGCCACCGCATCCACGACACGATCGTCTTCTTCGGCTCGGCGCGGCTCACGGAGGACGGCCCGCTCGGACGCTACTACCGCGAAGCGCGGGAGCTCGCGCGGCTCGTCACCGAGTGGTCCAAGGGCCTCGGCCACGGCGCGCACCGCTTCGTAGTCTGCTCGGGCGGAGGCGGAGGCATCATGGAGGCCGCCAACCGGGGCGCTTCCGACGCCGGCGGCCGCACGATCGGCCTCAACATCGGCCTGCCGCGCGAGCAGCGGCCGAACCGCTTCATCACGCGCGAGCTGTCGTTTTCGTTCCACTACTTCTTCATGCGCAAGCTCTGGTTCGCGCACCTCGCGCGGGCGCTCGTCGTCTTCCCCGGCGGCTTCGGCACGCTCGACGAGCTGGCCGAGATCCTCACGCTCTCGCAGACGGGGAAGATCGATCGCCGCATCGCGCTCGTCCTCTACGGGAGCACCTACTGGAACGAGGTGCTCAACTTCGAGGCGCTCGTCCGCCACGGCACGATCGCGCGCGAGGACCTGAACCTGTTCAAGTTCGCGGACGATCCCGCCTCGGCGCTCGAGATCCTGAAAGCGGGCCTCGAGCTCGAGATGGGGCCGGTCAGCCCGGCCTTCGCCAAGTCCCGGCTCTGCCCGTGACTAGGTCCCCGACGGTTTGTCGAGATCGAGCAGGTTGACCACGGCCGTGCGCAGGTCGTCGAGCTCGAAGGGCTTGTCGAACAGCAGCGCGCCCATCGACTCGGCGCGCGCGCGCGTCGCGTCGTCACCGAACGCGGTCATGAGGATGACCGGCGTGGGGCAACGGGCCTCGCGGAACGCCTCGACCACGTCGAGGCCGCTGTACACCGGCATGCGGATGTCCGCGACGATGAGGTCGAAGGCCTCGTTGCCGGAGAGGATCTGGCGTGTGATGGCGCTCGCGAGGCTGCGACCGTCGGGTACGTCGAAGACGTCGCACCCGTCCATCTGCAGCGCCTCTGCCACCAGACGGCGCATCTCGGTGTCATCCTCGGCGAGGAGTACGCGCGGCGGACGGTGCATCGGGCGGGAGGTCGCTCGGGCCACCCTCCACGGCGCGGAAGGTGGGGTTGGATTCGTCATCATCATCACCATCAGCAGCGTTCGTGCCACCCCAATTATTTCTGTTCGACTCGCCTTTTTTCGTGAGGGTCATGTCGAAAATAGGGACAGCCTGGGTCGATTAAGGCACACATCAGGCCACGGCTCCGGGCAAGCTGACGACCCACTCCGAGCCTTCCGCGTCGCTCTCGGTGAAGCGCAAGATGCCTGTGCGCTCGAGGGAGTCGCAGAGCGTCTCGGCCTCGAGCTGCGACAGCTGGGCTTCGTCGCAGAGAGTGTCTCGGAAGAGGGTCTTGCCGAGAACGTAGGGCTCGCAGACGTGCTCGCCGAAGCGCTCCATGAGCAGTCGTCCAGCGTCGATCAGTCCGATCATCGTGTGAGCAAGTTAAGGCCTCACGCGGGCTTCGCACCTCAACCCGGAAGCGGCGCGAGCCCATCCGATGGCAAGGCTGCGCCAGCTCGCCCCGGCAGCTCGGGCGACCATGGGTCGGCCCAACCGGTCATCGCGCCGACCATGGTGCTAAGATGATCCCTACGCTTTTGCCCCCGTGCACGCGCATTGCATATGGTGGCTTCCCTGACGAGGTGACTTCCCATGAAACGTTGGCTTTCTTCGGTGTGTTCCGGCGCGGCTGCAGTGGCTCTCGTGATCGCGTGCGGGGGCACGAACGGCCCGGGCGGCGGCAGCGCGCTCTGCGGTCCGAACGGCACCAACGCGTGCAAGCAGGGGCTGACGTGCGATCCGACGTACGGCTGCGTGCAGTGCGTGGGCGACGGCAACTGCCCCGCGAGCGCGCCCCGGTGCCTGCTCGGCGACTGCGTGGCCTGCGCGACGAACGGT
>DATIQP010000124.1:0-2164 GCA_035470765.1 Polyangiaceae bacterium
GACGACGCTGAACCAGTACCCGTTTCTCGGCTCCGATGCCCCGTCCATGCGCTGTACTCCTTGTTCCCCGACAGCGGCCGAGCCGGACGTTAGCCCGGGTCGAAGCCGGGCGCAAAGCGGTGTCTCGTCACGCTTGGGCTCGCCCGCCCGCCCGATTTCCGCTCGACTTGACAAGACCTGGCTTGATCCATCAGGTTTCGCCCCGACTAGGCCCCCCACGGACCCGCGGAGCACGGCGATGGACTTCAAATTGGTGCGAAAGAACGTGCCGCCTTTCGGGGAGATCTGGTTCCCCAAGGGCGGAGAGGGGCAGATCGCGCACCTCGGCGCTGAGGTCGGCGAGTACTTCGAGTTCGCGGGCGGCATCGAGCTGCGGCCGGGCGACGTGGTCTTCGACGTCGGAGCGAACGTGGGCACGTTCGCGATGCGCGCGGCGGCCGTCACCGAGGGCCTGCACTTCGTCTGCGTCGAGCCCATCCCCGCGCTCTTCGAGGCGCTCCAGCGCAACTTCGAGACGCACCCGCTGCTCAAGAAGTCGAAGCACAGCCTTCACCGCGTCGGTCTCACGTTCCCGGACGACGTGCCCGAGGCGGAGTTCCTCTTATTCAGTCGGCTCCCCTGCGACAGCACGCGCCACATCGACGAGAAGCGGCGCGCGTTCGAGTCGTTCTTCGCCGCAGCGGGCAAGCGCGCGCGCGCCTGGTCGGAGCGCCGCATGGGGCACACGGTCGGCGGAGCCGTCGGCGGCGTGGTCGCGCGGGTCGTCGCCGATCTGCCGAAGGGACGGGTGGGCCGCTGGGCGAGCGATCGCGCGATCGGAGCGACTCCGGTCCGCTGCCCTCTCGTCACGGCCGACCAGATCCTCGCCGAGGACAAGGTCGCAGAGGTCGCCCTGCTGAAGGTCGACGTCGAAGGCGCCGAGCTCGAAGTGCTGCGAGGCTTCGCCAAGAGCACGTGGCCGCGCGTGCGTCAGGTCGTGCTCGAGGGGCACGACGAGGAAGGCCGCCTCGAGGTGATCAAGCACCTGCTCCAGGACGACGCCGGGTTCGGCCTGCGCATCGACATCCCCGAGATCGCGCGCGAACGCGGGCTCGACAACTTTCTGATGTTCGCGCAACGCCCGTCCGCCGCAGCGTCCACCGGGCGCGGGCCGGCGCGCGCGTCCGCGAGCGAGCGTTGAGCGGCCGGGCGCGATGACCGAGCCCCGCGAGCCGCTTCCCATGAGCGAGCCGCCGCCGAGCCGCAAGAGGGCGACGCAGCTCATGGGGTCGCTCATGAGGAGGCTCGCCAACCTCCAGATCGCCCGCCCGTGGGTGGTGCTCTTCTTCATCCTCGCGGTGAGCGCGTTCTTCGCGTGGCGCGCCTCGCGGCTCGAGCTGCGCACGCGCTACGACCAGCTCCTGCCCGACAGCCAGCCGAGCGTCATCGAGCTGCACCGCGTCGAGAAGCGCGCGAACGACACGCAGACCGCGATGATCCTGCTCGAGGGCGACGACGAGAAGGTCCTGCGCGAGCTCGGCGACGCGCTCGTCGTCAAGCTCGGCTCCCTCGGGCCCGATCTCGTCACGAGCGTGCAGGACGGGGTCCAGGGCGCGACCAAGTTCCTCCAGCCGCGTGCCGGCCTGTTCCTCGAGCGCGAGGACCTGGAGAAGCTGAAGGACGACGTCGACGCCCGGTGGGACTGGGAGGTCTCGCACGCCCTCGGCACGTCGCTCGACGAGGACGACACGCCGCCCCCCGCGATCAACCGCGAGGAGTTCGAGAAGCGCTTCCACGCGAAGCTCGAAGCGAAGACCGGCGGGCGAAAGGTCGAGCAGTACAAGGACGGCTACTACGAGCGCAAGGACGGCAAGGCGCTCGTCGTCATCGCGGGCTCCCCGGCGCCCGCCGGCGACCTCACCTGGCAAAAGCGGAGCGTCGACGCGATGCACGCCGCCGTCGACGAGGTGCAGGCGAGCAAGCCGGAGTTCAAGAGCGTCCGCGTCGGCTGGGCGGGCGTGCTCGTCACGGGCCTCATCGAGTACGGCGCCGTGCACGACGATCTGCTCCGCGTCGGCGCGCTCGGCATCGCCTTCGTGCTCTCGGTCGTCGTGCTCTACTTCATGCGCTTCCGCCAGCTCGTGGTCATGGGCGTCACGATCGCGTGCGGGCTCGCCTGGACCTT
>DATIQP010000125.1:0-5414 GCA_035470765.1 Polyangiaceae bacterium
TCTTGATCTCCCAGGCGGCCTCGCAGGAAAACTGGAAGTTGAGGCGCAGGTCGTCGATGCTCCAGCTCTTGTCGACGAGCATGTAGACGCCGTCCTTGGTGTCGGCGATGAGCTCGTCGAGCGTGCCCTGCTTCGGCTGGATGGAGACGTTGACCATGCGGATGAGCGGCGGCCGGTTCCACCCGTCCGCGCGCATCGTGCCCGTGGAGGCGCGGCCGATCTGCGCCGCCGTCTCGCGGCTCGAGAGGTAGTCGACGAACATGCCGCGCTCGACGAGCGGGTGCGTGCCCGCCGGGACGCCCTCGTCGTCCCAGCCGAAGGTCCCCATGCCGCCCTCGGAGGTCGAATCGGCGACGATGTCGACGATGGGCGAGCCGTAGCGGAGCTTGCCGAGCATCCTCGGCTGCAGAAACGAGCCGCCCGCGAGCGAGATCTCGGCGCCCATCGCGCGATCGAGCTCGGTCGGGTGGCCGCACGACTCGTGGATCTGGAGAGCCACCTGGCTCGCGTCGAGGATGAGATCGGTCGTGCCCTCGGGGCAGGGCGGGGCGGTGAGCAACGCGATGGCCTCTTCGCGAAGCTCGCCGGCGTGGCCCACGAGGTCGAGCGCCGCGACGCGCTCGTAGCCGCCCTGAAAGCCCTCGGAGCCTTGCCACGTCGGGTAGCAGCGGCGCTGGGCGACGCCGTCGCCGCCGAGGGCGAACACCTGCATGCCCGAGCCGCCGAACGTGAGGCGCTGCGTGACGTCGGTTCCCTCGGTCGTGAGCAGGCGCTTCTCGACGCGCACCCACTCCATCCACGCCTCGGCCGACGCGATGGGCTTGCCCTTGCCGAGCAGCGCGCGCACCGGCGCGTCGAGGGCCGCCATCTTCTCGCTCCACGGGACCGCGAACGGGTCCTCGCCCACGCGCGTCTCGTAGCGGCCTCGCGCCGGAGGATTTTCCGGGAAGAGCGTGGTCGCCGTCGCGAGCTCGGACGACGCCCTCGCGATGCGCACGGCGAGCTCGGCGGCGTCGCGCAGGGCCCGCTCGGTCAGGTCAGGGGTGCACGCGAAGCCCCAGGTGCGCGGACCGAGGACGCGAATGCCTACGCCGCGCGAGCTCCCGGTCGAAGCCTGCTCGGGGCGCCCGTCGCGCACGCGAAGCTTCTCGCTGGACTCCGCGACGTAGCGCACCTCGGCGTAGCGGACGGACGGATCGCGTCGCAGGCGCTCGAGCGCCCCGGCGAGCGCGGCTTCTTCGGCCGGCGAGAGCATGCGCCTCGACGATACACCAGTCGGCGCCCCGCGCCTCGCGTGGTATGCGAGGGCATGCTTCGAAACAGTACGCTCGCCCTGTTTCTCCTGGTCTGGACGGTCGCCGCGTGCGGCGGCCAGATCGACACGGGCGACGCGGGCTCGGGGCCCGACGGCACTGCACCCACGGTCGACGGGGGGGCGCCGCCGCCCTCACCGGGGGCGTGCTCTCCGATGCAGGGCGGCGTTGCGGCCAGCTCGGACGGGACGTGCTCGGCGACGGAGAACTGGTCGTGCGGCAACGTCAGCTACCACATCGAGTGCAGCTGCAAGTCAAACCAGAGCACCTTTGGCGATTGCACCTGCTCCCGGTACGGCGCGGGCGCGGACGGCGGGAGCCTCTTGACCACGGGCTATGTCAACGGGTGCCCGGGCTGCGCCTACGCGGGCGACCAGCTCGCCCAGCGATGCAACTTCCCTTCGAACTGACGACGGCGCTCGCGGTCAGGAGCCGAGGCGGCACTCGGCCCGCGTCGAGGTCTCGATCGCACGCGTGATCCGGACCAGGCGCGGGAACTTCGTCGCCATGAGGGCCCAGCAGACCACGAAGAACGGCGCGACGACCTGGGCGGGTTGGCCGAGGAAGCCGAGGGCGAAGCCGAAGAGCGCGACCGCCTCCGCGAGCGCCATCCCCAGGATGAGCGAGGTCTGGTAGGCGGGCATCGCGGCGCGCACCGCGGCCTCCGCGTCCGCGACGACGCGCCGGACCGGCGCCGATTCGCGGAAGCTCCCGACGGGCTCGCCGACCTGGTCGACCACGCGCAGCTCCAGCCTCCGTAGCGCCGCAATGAGCTGCCGCGACGGCAAGAAGAGGCTGAGCGCGCTCGTCGTCGCGGCGGCGAGCGCGATGACGAGGATCTCGACGGAAGGGACCGCCTGGGGCGTGGGATGAATCTTCGCCAGCAGGGCGAGGTAGAGCAGCGTCGAGATGACGAGCGACAGCCAGAGCACGCGGGCGGTTCGGACGGACACCGCGATGGAGGGGACCACGGCGCGAGTCTACAGCGTCCACGCGGCCGGGACGAGCGGCCCCGCTTTTCCCATGCTATGCGAGGGCATGCTTCGAAACACGCTTGGCTCGTTTCTCGTGGCTTTGATGGCGGTCGCGTGCGGCGGTCAGATCCTCGGCGCCGACGGCGGTACGAGCAACGGCGACGGCTCGACCAACCCGACCCCGACCTCGTCGTCGAAGCCCGACGGCTCGGCTCCGCCAGTCTACGACGCCGGTCAGCCGCCCCCGTCGCAGTGCACGCCCATGTCGGGTAGCGGATCGACCAGCTCCAACGGCGACTGCAGCGTGACCGAAGATTGGTCGTGCGGCGCCACCAAGTACTCGGTCACCTGCACGTGCCCGGCGAAGCAGTGCACGTGCTCGCAGTACACCGCCAACGGCGGCAGCGGGACGACCGTGCCGTACTACAACGGCTGCGGGGCGTGCGGGATCACCGGCAGCCAGCTCGCCCAGTACTGCGGCTTCCCCTCGAACTGACGCTTAGAGCTCGTCGGCGAGGTGGCGCGACTCGGCGAGGCGCGTCTTGGCCTCCTCGAGCGCCTTCTTCTGCCCGTGCGCCTCGTCGATGACTTCCTTCGGCGCCTTCTCGGTGAAGTTGGGCGACGAGAGCTTCTTGGCGATGGCGGCCAGATCCTTGTCGATCTTCTTGAGCTCGCGCTCGATGCGCGCGCGCTCGTGCTCGGGCTCGACCAGACCCTTCAGGCCGACGAGCACCTCGATCGGGCCGTCGCTCGTCGGAACGACGCTCGTCGTGTAGCCGGCCGGGCGGGCGGCGCCGGGGTGGTCGCAGACGGGCAGGTCCTTGCATTTCACGAGCACCTTGATGGCGCTCGCGCGCTCGCGCACGAACGCGAGCGCAGCGTCGCTCCCGCGGACGACGAGCGGGATCTCGTCGCTCGATTTGATCCCGTGCTCGCTGCGCACCGTGCGCGCCGCGACGACGACGGCCTTGAGCGTCTCCATCTTCGCCACCACGTCGGCGTCGAGGGGGAAGTCGCTGGGTGAGGGGTAGGCCTCGAGCGCGATCGATCGGAAGTCCTCCGGGTAGCCGTGCAGCCGCTGCCAGAGCTCCTCGGTGACGAACGGCACGAAGGGGTGGAGCAGCCGCAGGCTCGCGCCGAGCACGTAGCCGAGGGTCTCGGCGGTCTCCTTGCGCAGCTCGCTCTCCGCTTCGTCACGCAGGATCGGCTTGACCAGCTCGAGGTACCAGTCGCAGAGGTCGTACCAGAAGAAGCGGTACAGCTCGTTGGCGCCCTCGTCGATCCGGAACGCCTCGATGCCCGCGCGCGTGATGCGCGCCGCCTCCGAGAGCCGGGAGAGGATCCAGCGGTTGAGGGCGTCCTTCGCGTCCGGCGGGCTGGCGGGCGCGCGGACCGCACCCAGGAGCTCGAGCGAAAGGCGCGTCGCGTTCCAGATCTTGTTCAAGAAGTGCCGGTTGCCCTCGATGCGCTTGGGCGCGAGGGCGATGCGCATGTTGCTGGGCGGGTAGGTGGCGAGCGTGAAGCGCACCGCGTCGGCGCCGAATGCCGGAAAGCCGGCGCCCATCTGCGCCGCCGACGGGTACGCCTTCTTGAACTTGGCGAGGGCCTCGGCCTCGGGCGCGCCCGGCAGCGTCTTGTGCACCATCTCCTTGAAGTCGGCGCCGTGAATCAGATCGAGTGGATCGATCACGTTGCCCTTCACCTTGCTCATCTTCTCGCCGGTCTCGTCGACGATGAGCCCGCTGAGCAGCACGCGCCGGAACGGCACCTCGTTCGTGAAGTGCAGCCCGAACATGATCATGCGCGCGACCCAGAAGAACAGGATGTCGTAGCCCGTCTCGAGGTCGCTCGTTTGCTTGCCGTTGGTCGGATAGAACTTCGCGAGCGCGGGCGTCTTCTCGGGCCAGCCGAGCGTCGAGAACGGCCAGAGCGCGCTCGAGAACCACGTGTCGAGCACGTCAGGGTCCTGCGTCCAATCGGCTCCGCACTCGGGCGGGCGCGTGCGCGCGACCTTGATCTCGCCGTTGGGCCCGTGCCACGCGGGGATCTGGTGGCCCCACCAGAGCTGCCGCGAGACGCACCAGTCCTGGATGTTCTCGAGGAAGTGGTCGTACGTCTTGACCCACTCGGCGGGGATGACCTCGACGCGCGGCTTCGCCCCGTTCTTGGGGTGCACGGCCTCGAGCGCGCGCTCGGCCATGCCCTTCATCTTGAGGAACCACTGCGTCGAGATCATCGGCTCGACGACGCCGCCCGAGCGCTGGCAGCGCGGCAAGGTCAGCGTGTGCGGCTTGCTGCCGCGGGCGAGGCCCTTGTCGTCGAGGGCCTTCTTGACGGCGCGGCGCGCCTCCTTGCGGTCCATGCCCTTGAACTGGCCGCCGTTGTCGTTCACGGTGCCGTCGAGGTTGAAGATGTTGATCTCCTCGAGGCCGTGGCGCTTGCCGGTCGCGAAGTCGTTGAAGTCGTGGGCGGGCGTGACCTTCACCGCGCCGGTACCGAACTTCGGATCGACCAGGATGGCGTCGGTGATGATGGGCACCAGGCGATCGACGAACGGGTGGCGCAGCTTCTTGCCGTGGAGATGCGTGTATCTTGCATCCTCGGGGTGGACCGCGACCGCCGTGTCGCCGAGCATCGTCTCGGGGCGCGTCGTCGCCACGACGATCTCCTCGTCGCTTCCGTCGACCTTGTACACGAACTCGAACATCTCGCCGTTGGCGCCCTCTTCGTTGTCGACCTCGAGATCGCTCAGGGCCGTGCGGCACTCGGGGCACCAGTTGATGAGCCGCGTGGCGCGGTACATCAGGCCCTCCTCGTACAGGCGCACGAAGGCTTCGGTGACGGCGAGCCCGAGATCGGGGTCCATCGTGAACTTGCTGCGGCGCCAGTCGGGCGAGGCGCCGAGCACGCGCTGCTGCAGGGCGATGCGGCCGCCGCTCTCGTTCTTCCACTGCCAGACGCGCTCGATGAACTTCTCGCGCCCGAGATCGTGGCGCGTCTTGCCCTCGCGCTGCAGCTGGCGCTCGACGACCGTCTGCGTGGCGATGCCCGCGTGATCGATGCCCGGCTGCCAGAGCGCGTTGAACCCGCGCATGCGGTGGTAACGGATCAGCGCGTCCTCGAGGGT
>DATIQP010000126.1:0-7506 GCA_035470765.1 Polyangiaceae bacterium
TGCTCCGCACGCTCGGCCTCACGGAGGGGCCCGTGGCCGTCGAGCTCAATCGCGAGATCGTCCCGCGCGCGGAGCACGGCACGCGACGCGTCGAGGACGGCGACGTGCTCGAGATCGTTCACATGGTCGGCGGGGGCTGAAGTGCCGTTCACGAATGTCGGCGTGCTACATGCACGCCGACGGAGCGTCGAGCTCGTCGGCCTTCGCGCGGGCACGGGCGACCTCCTCGGCAACGGCGGCGCGAGCGCGCGCGGCGAGGTCCGCGGCGCGCGGCTTCTTGCCGCCGCGCTGCAGCGGGCGCCCGACCGAGACGACGACGAACGAGGGATCGGCCCCGGCCATGCGCGAGAGGTGCTGCGGGAAGGTCTCGTCGAGGAAGGCCGCGTCGGAGCGGCGGGAATACGCGAGCCCCGCGGGGACGATCTCCGCGTCCGGCACGCCGATGGCCGAGAGGAACGCTCCGGCGTGGAAGGGTCGCACCTCGTCGCCGGCGAACGTCGTGCCCTCGGGGAAGATGTTGATGGTCCGGTGCTGGGCGAGCAGCTCGCGCATCTCCCGGATCGTCGCGGCGCCGCTGACCTTGTTTTCCCTGTCGACGAAGATCGTCCCGAGCTTGCGCGCGCCGAAGCCCAGCAGCGGCCAGCCGGCCATGTCGGCGCGGCTGACGAAGCGGCCGCCGAAGGTGCGCATGAGCGCGGCCACGTCGATCACGCCGCGGTGGTTGCTGACCACGAGCCGCCCGCGGCCGTGGTCCTCGCCGTGCCCCGGCGGCTCGCCGATGGCGACCACCCGCACGCCGAAGATCCGAAGCACGCTGTCGCACCACGCCTGCGTCCACCGGTCGCGAAGCAGCTCGCGGTCCTGCCGAGTGACGGCGTCGCGTAGCAGCCAAGCGGAGAGGTAGCCCGACGTCGAGCCGAGGAAGCTCGCGACGCGGACCGCGCGGCGGGCGCTCGTTCTGGCGGAGCTCACCAGAGCCTCCGAAGGCCGTAGGCGATCCATTCGAGCGCTCGACGCGCGGTGGGCCGGGCGCGCCAGTCGTCGAGCTCGATCTTTCGCGCCGAGGCGCAGTCGTGATCGAACCAGCGCCGGACGTGCTGCGCGAAGGCCTCGTCCTCCACGGCCAGGTTGACCTCCATGTTCTTCCTCCAGGAGCGCTCGTCGAGGTTGTAGCTGCCGATCGTCGCGAACGCGTCGTCGATGACGGCTGTCTTGGCGTGCAGCACTCGGCCGGGCAGGGCGTAGACCTCGACTCCTTCGCGGACGAGGGCGTCGAAGAGCGACTCCACGGCGAACTGCACGAGCGTGAGATCGCCCCGCTCCGGCACCAGCACGCGGACGCGAACGCCGCGCGCCGCCGCGCGCGAGAGGGCTCCGCGCACCGAGCGGTTGGGGACGAAGTAGGGGTTGGCGATGTCGATGCGCGTGCGCGCGTGCTGGATGCGGCGCAGGTACTCGCGCCGCACGTCGCGGCGCTTGCGCCAGGGGTTCGCGAGCACCCAGACCCGCCGCGTGCGGCGCCTCGCGATGCGGGTGACGTCGGCGGGAGCGGGCGAGAGCGTCGCGCGGCGCCACGTGTCGAAGAACAGCGCGCGCAGCTCGGCCGCCACGTCCCCGCGCACGCCGATGAGGTCGTCGCGCCAGCCGTCGCCGCCCTCCTCGACGGGCAGCCACTGCTTGCTCAGGTTGATGCCGCCGATGAACCCGACTCGCCCGTCCACGACGAGCATCTTGCGGTGGTCGCGCCGCTCGAGCACGTCGAGCGTCAGCGTGTTCCGCAGAGGGAAGATGGCGTGGTACGCGACGACCTCGCCACCCGCGCGCGTGAGCGGCGCCCAGAACGCCGGCGTGATGGAGATGCTTCCGACCGCGTCGTAGATGACGCGGACGCGCAGGCCTGCCCGCGCGCGGGCGACGAGCGCGTCCAAAAATCGCAGCCCCACCCGGTCGGGGCTCACCCAGTACATCTCGAGCAGGACCTCGCGCTCGGCGGCGGCGATGGCGTCGAGCATCGCCGGGAAGGCCTCGCGGCCGTCCCGCAGAAGGCACACCTCGTCCTGGTCGACCGGGAACCAGCGAGGCGAGCTCACGGGCGCCTCCCGCGGGGCCGAGCGGCGACGATGACGAGCGACGAGTCGCGGAGCGCCGTGCACGCGGCGCGGACCGCGTCGAGGCCAGGCTCGGCGTCGGGAGCGTGCCCGTCGGCGCGGAACGTGGCGATGGCCCGGCCGCGTGGATCGAGCGCGTCCCGCGTCTCGCGCTCGGCCAGGGCCTTCCTGGCTCGGGCGAGATCGGCTTCGGCCAGCGCTCCGTGCTGGAGGCGATCGAGCAGCGCTCGCGACTGGGAGACGGCCGCGTCGAGGGCGGCGGCCGGAGCGTCGAGGTGAATGACGAGGGCGGGGGCGCGCGGTGCTCCGAGCACGCGCGCGCTCGCGGAGCGGACCATGCCGGCTCCGAGAGCGTGCTGCAGCATTCCGTCCGGCCCATCGAGGGCGGCCGCGATCAGGGTGCCGGCGCGGAGGGCGTCGGCCGGCAGCGGACAGGCCACGTACACCTCGCTCGGCCCGTCGGTCTCGACGGCGTACGTGCCGGGCCTGGGCGGCGGTGGCGACGCGGCGGCGGGGCAAGCGCGAGCCTGCGGCGTGCGCAGCGCCCAGCGATCGAGGGCGGCGATGCCCTCGCGCGCCTGCGCGTCGTCGACGTTGGACAGCACGACGGCGCGCAGTGGCCCGCTCCGCAAGGCCTCGGCGCGCGCCGCGACCTGCGACGAGGTCGCGCGAAGCAAGCTGGGCTGCGTGCCGGCCGGCACCAGCCACGAGGCGTGCGACGGCACCAGCGCTGCAGCCAGCAGGCTGAGCGCGGCGTTGGTCTGCGAGAGCAGCGCGCCCTGCGCGGCGCCGATGTCGTCCGGCGCGTCCACGATGAAGCTCCTCGCGATGGCGTCGGCGATGCGGCGGATCGTCGCGGCCGGCGTCTCGCCGCTGCGCGCGGGCGCGTGTCCGATCAGTCCGACGGCGTCGCTCGCCACCCACGGGTCCGCGTCCACGCCGAACATCGCGCGTGCCCGACGAGCTGCGTCGACCGCGACCAGCGCGGAGATCCCCGCGTCTTCGTCCGACTCGGCGGCGGTCCCGCAGGGGGACGCGAGCAGTACGAAGGTCTCCGGCTGCGCGGCCTCCACGCGCACACGACCCTCGACCGCTGGCTTCTTCCACGCCGCGTCGAGCGCGCTCTTCTCCCGGGCGATCGCGTCGCGCGCCGCCGACCAGTCGACCTCCGCGTGCGTCCCCTGCGGCGCGGGGAGTCCCACGGCCACAGCCCCGAGCTCCGCGCCTTCGTACGCGGGGGCCTCGAGCGCGAGGGCCGTGAGCGCGAGCTGCTCGGCGCCGTCGCGGACGTCCGGAGCGACGGACGCGTCGGCCGGCGCCTCCCGGCCAGCGGCGTCCACCTCCCGCTCCGCGAGCACCACCGCCTGCGCGATCGCCGCCGCGCCGCGCGTGGCCCGCGCGTCCGCCGGCACGCGCACGTCGAGCGCGATGCAGCCCCACCCCGCGTGACGTGTCGCCGACACCGACGCGAGCGCCGTGCCGCGCTCGAGGCCGCGAAGCCGCGCGACGAGCGGGCCCGCCGGGTCTCCGAGGGCGCGCGCCATGGAGCCCACGCGCTGAGGGTCGACCCGCGCGACGAGGACCGCGCGCGCCGTCCCGGCGGGCAGCTCCCCGCTCGCATCGAAGACCACCAGGCCGTTCTGCGCGGCCGGGCGCGCTCGATCGAGCGGCGTCGCGGCTGGCCACGCGGGCATCTTCGAGATCGCGCGCACGGTCGCGCGGCCCACCGCGTCCGTCCCGACGGCCGCGAAGACCACGCGCCCCACGCCCGCTGCCTGCCCGCGCCAGCCCTCGAGCTCCGCGGCCGTCGGCTCGCGCGCGTCGTCGGGCTGGCTCAGGCGCGACTCGCACGCGCCCGCTGCGAGCAGGGTGGGCGGCGGGCGGGGCAGGGCGCGCAGCGCACCCAGCTTCTTGCGCATCGCTTCGAGCTCCGGCCCACCGGCGGAGATCGGCTCCGAGAGCGCTTGACGGAGGGTCGCGACGGCGTGCTCCGCGGCGGCTGCGTCACGCACCAGCGTCCGCACGCGCACGTGCTCCGCGTCCGGAACGACCTCGGCGACCAGCGCCTTCGCGCGAAGCCGCGCCTCGACGATCGCCGCGAGCGAGACGGGCACGACGCTCCCGCGGTCTGCGCCGATCTGCGCGGTCGTGACGACGACGGCGATCGCCGACGAAGGATCGCCCTCGCGCGCGAGGACGGCGACGGACGGCCGACCGGGCTCCGTCACGACGCGCACGCCGGCGGGAGGCTGCGCCGCGGGTCGGGACACGGACGGGGCGGCCGGCCCGCACGCCATCGCGAGCGAGAAGCCCACCGCGCGCAGCAGAGCTCTCGAGCGTGCGGCAGTGGGCAGCGCGTCACTCACGCTCGGTCATTGCACCAGGTCGGCCGCCGACCGCGGCGCGATCTTCAGGTTGAAGAAGAAGGTGACCAGGCCGGTGATCGACTTGAAGTGAGTGTTGTCCGGGAAGGAGCCGGCCGGCAGATCGTACAGCTCGTTGCTGATGCCGGCGCCGTTGACGAAGCTGTTGAACTGCGCCGTGACGCGCCCGGCGGTGTCGGCCGAGGGCCCGTGGGCCACGGTCACGTCCTGGACCTGAACGAGCATGCCGAGCCAGCGGCGGCCGGTGGCGAAGTTGTCGAGGTCGGCGACGTTGATGACCACGGGGTCCGGGAGGTTGGTCTCGAACCGCTGCTGCACGGTGGGCTTGGCCATCTGCGGCAGGAAGTCCGGAGCGAAGTTCACCGTCGAGCCGATGGTCTGCTGCTCGACGTACTGGCCGTTCATGTCCACCACGTCGCCCGGGGCGAGGCGCAGGTTGGCGGGGACGAACGTGGGCGAGAAGAGGCTGATGCCGGCGAGCGGGCCCGCGATGTCCACGTCCTGCAGGTAGACGGTGCCGCGGCTCTTGCCGTCCTTGGTCTCGTCGAAGTTGTCGATGGCGGTCACCACGGTGCTGGTCACGTCGACGACCTGCCCCGCGAGCCCGTTGGCCGAGTCCTGCACGTCGCGCAGGCGCATCCCCGGCCCGAGCACGCTGGCGTCGTAGGGGGCAGGGGAGTCTCCCGCTGGGGTGGTGCACGCGCCTGCCACGAGGGCGAGCAAACCGAGGAGGCCGAGCCGTTTCACACCGCTTCCTTACACCAGGCAGCGGCGCCATACCAGCGAGAGCCCGAGGTCAGGGCGTCCGGCCCCGCCGGCTCACGCCGCGCGCTGCATGGCCTCGAGGCGGGCCTGGATCTTGTGCTTCTTGGAGTACACCGTCTTGACGCTGATCTTCATGCGCTGGGCGATGACGTTGGGATCGAGCCCCTCGCCGAAGTAGAGGGTGGCGAACGCGCGGTCGCGGGCGCTGAAGCCCGAGAGGAGGCGCTGGGCGATGTCGGCGCGCTGCCGCTGCGCGACGGTCTCGAACGGGTCCGGCGTCTCGGCAGCGAGGTCGGTCGCCTCGGTCAGGGCCGCCTTGCCGGGCTCGCGCCGGACGCTGCGGAGGTAGTCGTACGCGCAGTTGATGGCGAGCAGGCCGATCCAGCTCGAGAACCGGTTGCCCCGCTCGGGATCGAAGGAGCGGAGCTTGTGCATGTCGTTGGCGACGAGCGACAGGCGCAGCATGGCGGCGATCTCCCGCACGTCGTCGGCGCTCACCACCGCGGCGAAGCGGCGCGTGACCTTGAGGATGCAGCGATCGATGAGTCGGTCGTAGCGGCGCTCGAACTCGCGCCAGGCGACCGGATGGCTCTTGACCATTCGGGCCACGAGCTGCTCGTCGGTCCACTGCCCCGCGTCCGCGCCCGAGCACGTCTCGACCCTCACCGCCGCGAACACACCACTCTCACGAATCCTCATGATGTCCTCTGTTCCGTTGTTGGAAGCGGTCGCCGTTCGGCGGCGACGAGGACCCCTACTGCACCGGGTGTGCCAGGGTAGGAGAGCGAGAAATTCCCGTGAAAATCGAGGGTCGCGAGGCTCGAGTTACGTAACGTTTCGCGTAACGATCCGTAACGATCCGGAGCGCGTTACGGGCTCGCGGCCGGTTTGGCCTGCTCGTCCAGCTCGCGGGCCTTGTCGAGGACGAACGCGCGAATGCGGCGCATCGGGACGCCCGTCGGACAGAGCGGCTCGAGCTCCGCCAGGCGCGCCTCGTCGATGCTCTCGAACGACCTCGCGGTGGCGTCGTAGTCGGGCATGCTGCGCGAGGAAGCGAGCATCAGGTCCATGACGCCGGCGTAGGTGCCCTTCGAGGCGACGATGCGCGACGACTCGCCGATGTTGCAACGACCGCACGCGATGCAGCCGCCGAAGGTCGGCAGGCGCTCGCGGTCGTCCGGGCTCATGGGCAAGAGGCGCCCGTAGCTGCTCTGGAACGCGACCAGCCCTCGCCGCTCGCCGAAGATGGGGGCGAGGAGGGTCTTCAGGAAGGCCCACGCCAGGATGGCGAGGGCGTGCAGACGTTCCATTCGGTAGGGCCATACCACATCGACGTTTGCACTTCTTCATCGTCCGTCGCGAGGAGCCTTAACGGAGCCTGCGCATCCTGGGGGCTGTCGGGCTGTCCGCCCGACCCATCTCACGGAGGACGATCATGCTGGGTTTCGTGTTTGGAACGGTCTGCCTGGTGGCGCTCGTCAAGGTGCTGCGCCACGGTCATCACGGCTGGCACTACGCGCACGGGTACGGGGGCGGCTGCGGGCCGAGCTATGGAGGCTGGGGTGGACACCACCACGGCCCCGGTCCGGGCTTCGGACGCGGTTTCGGCCGCTGGGGCCGCGGAGGCTTCGGCGATGGGTTCTTGATGCGCGGGCTGTTCTCGCGCCTCGAGACGACCCCGGGCCAAGAGAAGGTCATCCGCTCCGCGTTCGAGAAGGTGCGCGAGACGATGCGCGAGGCGCGCAGCGAGTGGCGCGACCCGAGCGAGCTCTCGACCTTGCTGCGGGGCGACACGTTCGACCGCACGGCGGCCGAAGGGCTCAGCGGCAAGGCCGACGCCTCGTTCGCGAAGCTCCGCGTCGTCGTCGTCGAGGCGCTCGCCCAGATCCACGAGGCGCTCGACGATCGGCAGCGCCGCATCCTGGCGGACATCGTCGAGTCGCGGGGCGGCCTCTTCCGCCATGGCCGCGGCTTCCGCGGCGGCCCGTACCGCGAGACGAGCGGCTGGTACGACGACTCGAACCGGTGGGTCTGAGAGGAGCAGATCATGAGAAGGCGAATCCTCATCGTGGTCCTCGCGCTCGGCACCATCGGCGGCTACGCCGCCGGCTTCGCGCACCTGCGCCACCACGGCTGTCATGCAAACCACGCCCACGACTCCAGCGGCTGCGACGAGCGACGCGACTCGCGCTAGCCTCGGCGGCGGTCGGCGTGCAGATAGCACGCCGACACTGACCTTCGCTATGCTC
>DATIQP010000127.1:0-22628 GCA_035470765.1 Polyangiaceae bacterium
CACGACGGGCGAGCTGCACGTCGCCGTCGGCGAGCCGATCCACGCGACGGAGCTTCCCCTCGTCGCCGCGACGATCCGCGGAGAGAAGGCCAACGTCTTCGTCGTGGAAGGGGACGTCGCGCACCAGCGCGTCTTCGGGTACGTCGGCGAGGTCGGCGGCAGCGTCTTCCTCGACAGCTCCCTCGCGCCGGGGACCCTCGTCGTCACCGAGGGCCGAGCGTTGCTGAACGACGGCGACAAGGTCTCCGCGAAGGTGGCCGAGCCGAGCGAGGCGAAGCCCAAGCCGGACGAGCCCAAGCCGAAGCCGGAGTAGTCGTGACCAAGCTCTCGCTTCGCAACCCCATCGCGATCTTGATGATCTGCGTCGCGATGATGGTGTTCGCCTCCGTCCTCACGCCGCGAATGGCGGTCGACACGTTCCCCGACCTCACCCCGCCCGTGCTGGTCGTCACCACGCTCGCACCGGGGCTCGGTGCCAAGGACGTGGAGAAGACCCTCACCTGGCGCATCGAGAAGTACGTGAGCGCCACGCCGGGCGTCGACCACGTGCAGAGCGTCTCGCGCAACAACCTGAGCATCGTCTACGTCTGGATGAAGTGGGGCACCGACCTCAACGCGTCGCAGACCCTCGTCCAGCAGCAGACGCAGTTCGCGATGGCGGCCGTGCCGAAGTCGCTCGGGGTGCTGCCTCCGTTCGTCCTGCAGTACGATCCCTCGAACGCGCCGGTCGTCCAGGTCGTGGTCATGGGCGGCGGCCTGACCGAGCCGCAGCTCTACGACTACGCCTTCAACTACATCGAGCCCGATCTCGAGGGCATTTCGGGCGTGGCGAGCGCCGCGGTGAACGGCGGGCGCCAGCGCCAGATCAACGTCGTCGTCGACCCCGTCAAGGCGCAGGCGCGCGGGGTCACGGCCGAGGAGGTCGCGAGCGCCGTCAAGAAGGCGAACGCGCTGCTGCCGTCGGGGGAGTTCATCGCCCACCGTTTCGACGCGAACGTGTACACGAACGCGGTCCCCGAGCGGGTGAAGGCCATCGGCGACGCGCCCGTCAAGGTGGTCGACGGCCGCGCCGTCCTCATCCGCGACGTCGCGAACGTCGAGGACGGAGGCTCCCCGCCCACGCAGGCGGTCTCCGTCAACGGCGAGAACGCGGTGACGCTGGACGTGCTGCGCATCCCGGGCGGCAACACGCTCGAGATCGTGGACGCCGTGAAGGAGAAGATCGCGCACATCAGCGTGCCTCCCGGGGTCAAGGTGATCCCCGTCTTCGACCAGTCCACGTTCGTCCGCAACGCCTACACCGGCCTGCGTCGCGAGGTCGTCCAGGCGCTCGTGCTCATCGGCATCGTGATCCTGGTCTTCTTGCAGAGCCTGCGCGGCACGGCGATCGTGTCCGTCGCGATCCCGCTGTCGTTCGCCATCACGCTGATCGTCCTTTTCGCGACCGGCAACACACTAAACTCCTTCACGCTGGGCGGTCTGACGCTCGCCATGGGCCGACTCGTGGACGACGCGGTCGTCGTGCTGGAGTCCATCCACCGTCACCAGCGTATGGGCATGAGCACCCAGCGAGCTGCGCTGATGGGCGCGAACGCGGTCGCGCTGCCGGTCTTGGCGTCGACGCTCACGACGATGGCGGTGCTCCTGCCGGTCGTGATGCTGGCGGGCCTCGCCAAGCGGCTCTTCGCACCGCTGGCGATCACGGTCGCGGTCGCGATGATCGCGTCCTACTTCGTCAGCATGGCCGTGACCCCTGTGGCGTGCCGGTACTTCCTCGGCCACGCCGAGCACGGGCGTCTCGGCAAGGCCGTCGAGGGGTTCATCGACCGCATCGCGGACCGGTATTCGCGAGTGCTGCGCAGCGTGCTCCCTTTCCGCTGGACCATCGTCGCCGCCGCGGCGGTGCTCGTCGGGGTCAGCGCCTGGGCGGCGGTGCGGCTGCCGGCCACGTTCTTCCCCGAGATCGACGAGTCGATGGACTCGATCTACGTGCGCCTCGCGCCGGGCACGTCCCTGGAGGACGCCAAGCGGCAGATCAACGACATGGCCGCGACGCTGAAGGACAAGCTGCCGGAGGGTAGCGTGCAGCTGGCGCTGACGAACATCGGCTCGCCGCAGAACGCCCGCAGCGCGATGACGAGCCCGAACTGGGGCCCGCACATGGGCTTCATCCGCCTGCAGCTCCCGGACGCCGCGCACCGCAAGATGAGCCAGCAGGAGATCGCGGACTTGTCCCGCAAGGTCTTGCAGGACAACTACCCGGGGGTCGACTTCCTGCAGTGGCCGGGAGGGCTGGTCGCCAGCGTCTTCGCGAACGGCTACTTCGCGCCGATCGTCCTGGAGGTGCGCGGGGACAACCTGCAGCTCCTAATGGAGCAGGGCAACGCCGTCGCGGAGGTGGCCCGGACGGTCCCGGGCGTTCGCGATGTGCAGAACCTGCTCGAGCTCGACTATCCCGAAATCCACGTCGACACCAACCGCACCAAGGCCGGATTCGTCGACGTGACTGCCCGCGCGGCGGCCCAGGCGACGCTCGACGCGACGCTGGGCGACATCAACCTGCCGAGCGTGTGGATCGACCCGCACAACGGACAGGCCTACTACGTCGTCACCTACTACGACGGGCAGAAGGTCGTCGACGCGAGCGGCCTCGCGCAGCTACCCGTGCGCATCGAGCACGGCAAGGAGGTGCGCCTCGGGACCTACGCCGACGTGCGGCGCTCGGTCGGAGCGATCGCCATCGAGCGCAACCAGCTCGAGCGCGCCGCACACATCGAGATGCAGGTCGAGGGCCGCGACATCGGGACGGTCACGGCCGATCTCGAGAAGGCGCTCAAGCGGGACCCGAAGACGAAGGACGTCAAGTTCGCCTACGTCGGTCAGGTCGACCTGATGCGGACCACGTTCTCCGGGCTCGGGCTCGCGCTGGGGCTCGCGGTCATGGTCGTCTTCATGATCATGGCGGCGCAGTTCAAGTCGCTGCGGCTCCCGTTCGTCATGCTGTTCACCATCCCCGTGTCGTTGATCGGCATCGTCATCGCGCTGATGGCCGCGGGCCAGGGCTTCTCGATCACGGCGCTCATGGGGGTGCTGATGGTCATCGGCATCGCCGTCTCGAACGGGATCCTGCTCGTGGACGACGCCAACGTCCGCTTCGGTCAGGGGGGCTCGAAGGAGGACGCCGTCGTGGCCGCGGCCAAGTCGCGCTTCGTGCCCATCATGATGACGAGCCTCGCCACGGTCATCGGCCTCATCCCGACGGCGATGGCGCTCGAGGAGGGATCGGAGGCGAACCAGCCCCTCGCGCTCGCCGTCGTCGGCGGGCTCACGTCGTCGACCTTCCTCTCGCTGTTCCTCGTCCCGGTGATGTTCATGTTCCTCGCCAAGAAACCCGAAGTCGAAGAGGTCAAGGACGCGGCTCATCAGGTATTGGGGCATGGAGTCCCATCTTGAAGAGAGTATGCTGCCGTAGCCGATGACCAGCCTATCGCTACGCAACCCGATTGCGATCCTGATGATCTGCGTGGCGATGATCGTCTTCGCGGGCGTCGTCACGCCGAAGATGGCCGTGGACACGTTCCCCGACCTGACGCCGCCCGTGCTCGTGGTCGGCACGCTCGCGCCCGGCCTCGGCGCGAAGGACGTCGAGAAGACGCTCACGTGGCGCATCGAGAAGTACGTGAGCGCCACGCCGGGCGTCGACCACGTGCAGAGCGTGTCGCGCAACAACCTCAGCATCGTGTGGGTCTGGATGAAGTGGGGGACGGATCTCAACGCGTCCCAGACGCTCGTCCAGCAGCAGACTCAGTTCGCGATGGCGGCCGTGCCGAAGTCGCTCGGGGTGCTGCCGCCCTTCGTCCTGCAGTTCGACCCCTCGAACGCCCCCGTCGTCCAGGTGGTCGTCATGGGAGGAGGCCTCAGCGGGCCACAGCTCTACGATTACGCGCTGAACGACATCGAGCCCGAGCTCGAGGGCATCTCGGGCGTCGCGAGCGCGGCGATCAACGGCGGACGCCAGAGGCAGATCAACGTCGTGGTCGATCCCGTGAAGGCCCAGGCGCGCGGCGTGACCGCAGAGGACGTGGCGGCCGCCGTCAAGAAGGCGAACGCCCTCTTGCCCTCGGGCGAGTTCATCGCGCCGCATTTCGACGCCAACGTGTACACGAACGCGGTCCCGCTCCGCGTGAAGGCGATCGGCGACGCGCCGGTCAAGATGGTCGGCGGCAAGGCCGTCCTGATCGGCGACGTCGCGCGGATCGAGGACGGAGGGTCTCCACCCACCCAGTCCGTCGCCGTCGACGGCAAGGACGCGGTCTACCTGAACGTGCTGCGCATTCCGGGGGGCAACACGATCGAGATCGTCGACGCGGTCAAGGACAAGATCGCCAGGCTCAAGCTCCCCCCCGGCGTCAGGGTGGTCCCGGTCTTCGACGCGTCCACGTTCGTCCGGAACGCGTACAGCGGCCTGCGCCGCGAGGTCGTCCAGGCGCTCGTGCTGATCGGCATCGTCATCCTGCTGTTCTTGCAGAGCATGCGCGGCACGGCGATCGTGTCGGTGGCGATCCCGCTGTCGTTCGCGATCACGCTCATCGTCCTGTACGCCACGGGCAACACGCTCAACTCCTTCACCCTGGGAGGTCTGACGCTGGCGATGGGGAGGCTCGTCGACGACGCCGTCGTCGTGCTGGAGTCGATCCACCGTCACCAGCGCATGGGCCTCGACACGCGCCAGGCAGCGCTCGAAGGCGCCAACGCGGTCGCGCTGCCGGTGCTCGCCTCGACCCTCACGACGATGGCCGTGCTCCTTCCGGTGCTGATGCTCGCGGGGCTCGCCAAGCGGCTCTTCGCCCCGCTCGCCATCACCGTCGCGGTGGCGATGATGGCGTCCTACTTCGTGAGCATGTGCGTCACACCGGTGGCCTGCCGGTACTTCCTCGGGCACACGGAGCACGGGCGGTTGGGCAAGGCCGTCGAGGCGTTCATCGACCGTATCGCCGACGGCTACTCGCGCGCGCTCCGCCGCGTCCTGCCGTTCCGCTGGACGATCGTCGCCAGCGCCGCCGTGCTCGTCGCGGTCAGCGGTTGGGCGGCCGCGCGCCTCCCCGCGACGTTCTTCCCCGAGATCGACGAATCGATGGAGCGCATCTACGTGCGGCTCGCCCCGGGCACCTCCCTGGAGGACGCGACCCGGAAGATCAACGAGATGGGCCAGAGCCTCAAGGACGAGCTACCGGCCGGCGCCGTCGATCTCGTGGTGACCAACGTCGGCTCGCCGCAGAACGCGCGCAGCGCCATGACGAGCCCCAACTGGGGCCCGCACATGGGGTTCATCCGCCTGCAGCTACCGGAGGCCAGCCGTCGCAAGCTCAGCCAGCAAGAGCTCGCGGACATGTCGCGCAAGATCCTGGACAAGCACTATCCGGGCGTGAATTTCCTGCAATGGCCGGGAGGATTGGTGGCGAGCGTGTTCGCCAACGGCTATTTCGCTCCCATCGTCGTCGAGGTGCGCGGGGACAACCTCACGGAGCTCGCGGACCAGGCGGACGACGTGGCGGACGTCGCGCGGTCGGTGGCCGGAGTGCGTGACGTCCAGAACCTGCTCCAGCTCGACTATCCCGAGATCCGCGTCGACACCGAACGGACCAAGGCCGGCTTCGTCGGCGTGGACGCGCGCGCCGCCGCCCAGACGACCCTCGACGCGACTCTCGGGGACATCAACTTGCCGAGCGTCTGGATCGACCCCCACAACGGTCAATCGTATTACGTGGTGACCTACTACGACAGCACCGCCGTGGGTGACGCGAACGGGCTCGCCCAGCTCCCGGTGCGCATCGAGAACGGCAAGCCCGTGCGACTGGGGACGTACGCCAACGTCCACCGGTCCGTGGGGCCCATCGCCATCGAGCGCAATCAGCTCGAGCGCGCGGCGCACATCGAAATGCAAGTCGAGGGGCGCGACATCGGAACAGTCACCGCCGACCTGGAGAAGGCGTTCAAGAAGGACCCGAGGACGCAGAACGTCAAGCTCTCGTTCGTGGGCCAGGTCGACCTGATGCGCACGACGTTCTCGGGGCTCGGGCTCGCGCTGGGGCTGGCGGTCATGGTCGTGTTCATGATCATGGCGGCGCAGTTCAAGTCCCTGCGGCTCCCGTTCGTCATGCTCTTCACGATCCCCGTCTCGTTGATCGACATCGTCATCGCGCTCATGGCGGCGGGTCAGGGCTTCTCGATCACCGCGCTGATGGGGGTGCTGATGGTCATCGGCATCGCCGTCTCCAACGGCATCCTGCTCGTGGACGACGCGAACACCCGCTTCGCCACCGACGTGACGAAGGAGGAGGCGGTCGTCGCGGCCGCCAAGTCCCGCTTCGTGCCGATCATGATGACGAGCCTCGCGACGGTCATCGGGCTCATCCCGACCGCGATGGCGCTCGAGGAAGGTTCCGAGGCCAACCAGCCCCTCGCCCTGGCCGTCGTCGGCGGCCTGACGTCCTCGACCTTCCTCTCGCTCTTCCTCGTCCCCGTGATGTTCATGTTCCTCGCCAAGAAGCCCGTCATCGAGAACTTCGACGAAGAGGAGGACGCGGGGCCGGGGCACGCCCCGGCGCACGCGCCTTGACGCCCTTGAAGCGGGCCACCAACGCCCGTGAATCCTTTCCGCGCCCCGAGGCTCATGAGAGGACGAGATGAGACTCTACGATTTTCACTGCAATGCATGCGGCAAGGACTTCGAGGAGCTCGTCCGCGAGGTCAGCGAAGTCCGCTGTCCGGACTGCGGCACGAGCGAGGTCGAGAAGCAGCTGTCGGCTTTCGCCGTCGGTCGAGGCGGAGGCGGGCGCGAGCCTGCTTCGTCGGGCGGCGGTGGCTGCGGCGGGGGCTTCTGCGGCGGTGGGGCCTGCGGGCTCAACTGAGGCTGGTGACGGCCTGACCGAGCCAGATCGAGCTTGCGACGTGGACAGCTCCCCCGCCGAGGAGAGCCCAGATCGGGCTCACGCGGAACCGAAGCAGGACGAGAAACGAGACCGTTGCGACCGTCTTCGTCACGGTGACTTCACCGGTGGCGCCGCCATCCTCAAGCGGGTCGCTTTGCTATCAACGTGAAGACCGAAGGTACGAGAAAGAGCGACATGAGCGTCGACGACGAGAGACCTCCCACGACCGCAAGTGCGAGCGCCTGATTCGCTTCGGTCCCGGTCTCGAGACCGAGCGCGGCCGGCAGCAACCCGACGACGGTCGCCAGGCTCGTCATCGCGATCGGCACGAAGCGCGTACGCGCCGCGAGCACTACGGCTTGTTCGCGTGGCTTGCCCTCGTCGACGTGCACGCGCGCTTCGTGCACGAGCAAGATGCCGTTGGCCACCGCAATTCCGATGACCATCAGGATGCCCATCAGCGCGGTAATGGAGAAGCCTTGGCCCGCGGCCATCAGCGCGAAGACGATTCCGACGAGACACACGGGGATCGTGAACAGCAAGACGAACGGCAGGCGCAGCGACTTGAATTGGATCGTCATGATCATGAAGATGACCATCACGGCGAGAGCGATGGCCACGCCGAGACCCGAAAACGTTTTACGCATCAAGTCGACTTGCCCGACGTACGCGAAGTCGGCCCCGTGAAGGCGCGCGTCGCTTGCGAGTTTGCTGTCTAGCTCCGCAGCCGCGCTTCCGATGTCTCGGCCTTCCGTCTGCATGTACACCTCGGTCACCCGTTGCATGTGATCGCGATCGATGGCGATGGGGCCGACGGTGCGGTGCACGTCTGCGTAGGCGCCCAGCGTGACCGCCTTCCCATCGCGAGAGACGCGCGCTGGAATTTGGGCGAGCGTGTTCACGTCCGTGACGCTGCGTTCGTCGTAGTAGGTCACGACGTAGTACGCTTGGCCGTTGTGTGGATCGATCCACACGCTCGGCAGATTGATGTTCCCTAGCGTCGCGTCGAGCGTGGCTTGCGCGGCGTCGCGCAGCGTCAGCCCGACGATACCGGCCTGGTCGCGCCACGTGTCGAGGTGCACCTCCGGGTAGTCCGTTTGCAGCGCCACCTCGACGTCACGAACGCCGCCGACGGCCCGTGCGTCGTCCGCGATCGCGCGGGCCTGCGTCTCGAGGGCGGCAAGGTTGTCGCCGCGAACCTCGACGACCATCGGAGCGATGTACCCGTTCGAAAACACACTCGCGACGAGGCCTCCGGGCCACTGCATGAACTCGACGCCGGGATCTTCGTCGGCGAGGAGCTTGCGCATTTTGCGCGCGATCTCCTCTTGGGAGTGCCTGCGCGCGTCGCGCGGAGCGAGCGCGACGCGAATGAATCCCATGTGCGGCCCCGCGTTCGGGCTGGTCATCGCACTGCGGGCATTCTCCGGTGATCCCACGTTCGTCAGGACGAGCGTCACGTCTCCCTTCGGGAGTCGCTCGGAGAGCATCTTCGCCATGCCGCCGATGCGCCGCGACGATTCGTCTAGCGACATACCCGGCGCGGTGCGTACGTAAACACGCTCCATCGACTCGTCGATTTCCGGGAAGAACGTCGTCGGAAGACGCGTCGCTGCCAGGACGGCGAGCCCCGCAAGGAGCGCGCACGCGCCGATGACCCACCCACGAAGCGGCAGGACGCGCTCGAGCAGCTTCGCGTAGCGCTCCGCGAGTCCGTCGATGAAGTGCTCGACGCGCGTCGCGAGCTTGCCGCGTGCCGTGGTGGTGATGATGTAGCGGCTCGCGACGGGCGTCACGAACATGCTGACGAGGTAGGATGCGCTGATCGCGACCGCGACCGTGAGCGCGAGCGGCACGAAGAGCTTGCGCGCGAGGCCGGTCACGAGGAGTACCGGGAGGAGAGCCGCCATCATCGTGAGGGTCGAAGCGAGCACGGGGAACGCCACGCGATTGGTGCCTTGGAGCGCAGCGTCGAACGGGGAGAGGCCTTGGCGTTGATGGCGGTGAATCGACTCGAGCACGACGACCGCCCCGTCGACGAGCGGACCCATTGCGAGGGTGAGCCCGCCGAGCGTGAACGCGTTCAGCGTCTGTCCTGTCGACGACAGGACGATTAGCGTGAGCGCGAAGGAGAGCGGAATGGCGATGGCGACGACCAGCGTGCCGCGCGCGCTCTGCAGAAAGACGAGGATGACGATCGCGATGAGCGCCAGCGCTTGAAAGATCTCTTTCTGCAAACCGGTGTACGACGTGCGCACGAACGTCGACTCGTCGAACACGGGCTGGACCTTCACGCCGGGCGGCAGGTCGCGCAGGCCGCTTGTGATGCGCTTTACGGCGTCGACGATCTGGATCGTGTTGCCGCCTGGGACCCGGAGCACGTTGAGGTAGACGGCATTCTCGCCGTTGACCGAAACGGTTTGCGTCGGGGCTGCGCCGCCGTCCTCGATCCGGGCGACGTCGCGGATCATCACGGGGCTCTTTCCCTCCACTTTGATCGTGGCATCGCCGATGGCGCGCACGCGGTCAGGTACGGCGTTGGTGTAGACGTTCGCATCGAACTGTTTCGTGATGAGCTCGCCCGACGGAAGGAGCGCGTTCGATTGCGCGACGGCGTCGCTCACGTCCTTTGCCGTCAGACCGCGCGCCGCCGCGGCCGCGGGATCGACGATCACGTTGATTTGCCGCTGCCTTCCGCCATTCACGGAGGCGCTCGCGACCCCTGGGATGCCCTCGAGCAAGGGCTCGATGCTGTTGAACGCGTAGTCGTAGAGCTCCGGCCCGCTCAAGCCGCCGCCCGACACGGCCACCTGCACGACGGGCGCGTTCGTCGGATCGTATTGCAGGACGAACGGCGGGATCACGCCGAGCGATTTCGGGATCGCCGTCATCGCAAAGGCGACCTGCTGCTGAACGAGCGTCTGGGCCGCGTCGAGGCTCGTCCCCCACTTCATCCACACGTAGACGATGCTCAAGTTGTTGCGCGACGTGCTCTGCACGTGTTCGACGCCGGGTGTGGCGCTGACGTATTTCTCGATGCGCCACGTCAGTGTCTTTTCGACGTCTCGCGCGGCGAGACCCGGCGCGAGCGTACCGACGACGAGCACGGGCGGCGTGAGATCCGGGAAGGTGTCGACGCTCATTCGCGGCGTGAGGACCGCCGCGAAGACGATCACCGCAATCGAGAGCATCAAGCTCGCGAGCGGGTTGCGCAGCGAGAGCGCCGTCACAGCGGCCTTCCGCTGCCACCTCCGCGGCCGGCGTCTTCGGGCTCGTTCGACGCCGGTGCAGGTGGCTCTGGTTTCGCGACGACGTGATCGCCATCGTGGAGTAGCGCGCGGCCCTCGACGACGACGCGGGCGTCGGCGGGCAACTGTGCCGGGTCGACGAACAGCACACCGGCTGCTTCGCCGAGCACGCCGACGTCCTTCGCACGCGCGATGTCACCGTCGAGGACGAAGATTCTCGCCTTGTGCTGACTCACCATCGCGGCGTGGAGCGGGAGGCTCGTCGAAGGTCTCGGCGCGCCGACCTCGACGTGAATGAGTCCGGTCGACGCCACGGGGAGCGAACGCGACTTGTCGGGTATGTCGATCTCGAAATGGACGGTGCGCGTCGAGGGGTCGGCCTTGGGGGCGCGACGTGAGATGGGCGCGTCGATGTGCGCGCCGTTCGAGATCGCGTCGATCGCGGCGATTACGCCCGGTCTGAGCGCGTCGAAGTCGCGCTCGGGGGCGTCTGCGACGACGCGCACGGTGTCGCGGTCCACGACGGAGACAAGCGCGTTTCCGGGATGGACGAACGCACCCGGATCGATCGTGCGCGTAGCGATCTCGCCGTCGAACGGCGCCTTGAGCACGCAGTCGTTCACGTCGAGAGCCGCGGCGGCGAGCCTCGCTTGCGCAGCGCGGAGCTCCGCGTGCTCCGAGTCGCTCTGCGCTTGCTTCTTCTCCGAATCGTTTATGGCCACGAAGCCGCCGTCGAGCAAGCTCTGAACGCGCGCCGCTTCGTCCGCGAGGGCGCGCTGCCGAGAGTCCAGGGAGCGCGCGAGCATCGCCGCGATCTGGGTCGACGACCGCGGGCTCGAACAGTCGAGCGTGGCGATGACGGCGCCGCGTGCGACCACATCTCCAGGTCGAACGAGGACGGTCTCGACGTACGCTGAGATGTATTGCGGCCCGACGTTCGCCTCCTGCCACGGCTCGATCGCGCCGACGTACGATCGGGTGTCACGAAACGTCGCGGCCGCGGCGCGTACGAAGGACACCGACGCCGGCGCGGACGTCAGGGGTGATTGATTGACGTGCTTCGCCGCGCGCCACGTCATGAAGCCGCCCGCGAGCGCTATGGTCAAAGTGCCCGTGGCGATGGCGCCGAGAATGTGACCGTGGCCGGTCATCTTCACCGTCGAAGCAAGGGTCGCGCCGCGCAGCGCGCATCTCCTGGTTGGCTCGCGACGTGCATCCAGTTTGCACGTGTTTCGTCGCGTGCTCGTCGCCGTCGACGCGTCATCGCGTGCAGCGCTCGTCGTTCGTACCGGCGCCGAGTTTGCGCGCCAGTTCGGCGCCAAGCTCATCCTCTTTCGCGCCGTCCCTATTCCGCCCGAATTTCCCCCGGCCGCCGCCACTCACCACGCCGACGAGCTTGCCCCGAAGCTGCTGGCCGACGGCGAGCGCGAGCTGCGTGAGCTCTCCAGCGGCATGGGCAACGGCAACATCGAAGTTCGTGTGGTCGCAGCGAGCGAGCCGTGGCTGGCCATCGTCGCCGAGGCCGATGCGCAGAAGGTCGACGCGATCGTCGTGGGGAGCCACGGCTACCGATTGCTCGATCGAATCCTTGGGACGAACGCGGCTCGGGTGGCAGATCGAGCTCACTGCGTTGTCATGGTGGTTCACGAGCCTGTGACGCCAGCTGCGCCGCCGTCGAGCCCATACCGGAAAAGATCCTGATCCGCGCGAGGCTTTCCGTCCCAAGCTCGTCTTCTCCACACGTGAGGGATACTGGACCTGCCCGGGAGCCGCTTCGACGCGCCGGCGGCAGCGTGGGACCGTGAACGAGACCGTCCGTCTCGAAGCGTCGGCGACTCCCCGAAGGAGGACGGAGGATTTCCCAAGCTCATGGAGAATCTCTTCGGTCACCGGGGGAGGGCCGGCGCCTCACGCCAGGTTCCGCGGGAATGCCGTAGCCCTTGCTCGGGCACGCGGCGTGCGCGTGCGCGCCGGAGGTTGGAATGAGCAAAGTAACCTTAGGCTTGGCGTGGGGCATCGCGACCGGCCTGCTCTCGTCGACCGCCTGCTCGATCCCGCCGAGCGCCTGCGGCGGCTCGTCACCGGACGCTCGTGGGGGCTACTGCACCAACTTCGCCGACGACCCCAGCAACTGCGGAGGCTGCGGTTAGGTCTTCGGGACAGGCGCGTGCGCAAACGGTCAATGCGCCGTCCAGGCGCAGTGCGCGCCCGATGGGCATGCGTGCACCGCCAATGCGGCCTGTTGCAGCGGCGAGTGCGACCCGAGCGCTCGATTCGCGGAGTTGACATTCTCAGGGACCGGCCACACGACGATGGTGGTGCCCGCCGCGACTCACTGCGACCCCCGCGACGAGACGAGCTCGCGGTATCGTGTCGTGCCTGCATCGGGTTCCTCTGGTAGCGCGCCTCACCCGGCCGATACCATGCGCTCGAGCATTCGTCGTGCCACGACGATTCTCACGCGATTCACGTGACCGAGGGCGCCCGAATTCGGAATCCCTCCTTGCTGCGGGAAAAATTCCCCGAAGCGAGCGACAAGGACTTCGAGGATCGACGAGACACTTCCGGCCACGCGCGTGCAGGCGCAAGATGTCGGCCTATGAAGCGAATCCTCGTTGCTCTGGATGCGTCGCAGCGCGCCGATCTTGTCCTTGCCACGGCCACATCCTTGGCGCGCTCGGTGGGGGCCAAGATTCGACTGTTCCGCGCCGTCCCGATACAGCCCGAGATCCCCTGGGACCTGATTCGCGCGTTCCCTCCGGGCGGGCTTGAAGGTCTGCTGTCAGAGCAAGCGAAGGCAGACCTCGAAGCACGCACGCGCGAGGTCCCGTCCGAAATGCTCGATGGCGTTGCAACGGCGGTTGGCACACCGTGGTCGGCCATCTGCTCTGCCGCGCGGGACTACGACGCGGACCTCGTCATTGTTGGGTCCCACGGTTACAGCGCCGTCGATCACCTCCTCGGCACCACGGCCGCCAAGGTCGTCAACCATGCCGATCGCTCCGTTCTGGTCGTCCGTGGCGCCGCCGGTTGATGCGGAGCAACCGAACGTCGCTCCTGGCGGGTCGCGTGGACTCACGACCGACGAGGCAGTGGCGCGCGGACGCCAATTCGGCCCGAACGCCATCCCCGAGCATCGTCGCCATCCGCTCACCACTCTTCTTCGCAAGCTTTCCGGTCCGGTGCCGTGGATGCTCGAAGCGGCGCTCCTGCTCGAAGTTGTGCTCGGCAAGCACGTCGAGGCGGCCATCCTCGTCGGGCTCCTCCTGCTCAATGCGGGCGTGAGCTTCTCGCATGAGCGCCGAGCGCAGGGGGCGCTCGAGCTCCTCCGGACGAAGCTGCGAGTGCTTGCCCGCGTTCGCCGCGACGGCTCCTGGACGCAGATCCCCACGGACGCCCTGGTTCCGGGCGATGTGGTGCATGTGCGCATGGGCGACTTCGTCCCCGCTGACCTTCGTCTCGAGGAGGGTGACGTTCTGCTTGACCGATCAACCCTCACGGGGGAGTCGGCGCCCGTCGAAGCCCGTGGCGGCGAAGTCGCCGCTGCAGGCTCGGTCGTGCGAAGAGGAGAAGCGACGGGCGAGGTTGTCGCTACGGGTGTGCGGACCGTCTTCGGAAGGACGGTCAGCCTCATTCAGGAGGCCCAGGGCAAGAGCCACCTCGAGGCGCTCGTGCTCACGATGGTCACGTCGTTCGTCGCCTTGGACGGCGTGCTCGCGGCCTTGGTATTCAGCGTCGCACTCTCCAAAGGCGAACGGCTCGTCGAGATCGCTCCGTTCGTGCTCATGCTGCTCATCGCATCGGTTCCCGTCGCTCTGCCGGCGATGTTCACGCTGGCGACGGCGGTGGGATCGGCGGAACTGGCTCGAAGGAACGTGCTCGTGACGCGGCTCGCGGCACTCGAAGAAGTGGCTGCGCTCGATGTGCTCTGCTCGGACAAGACCGGAACGCTCACGCAGAACAAGCTCGCGCTTGCGGTCGTCACCGCCGTTGGCACGCACTCACAGCGGGAGGTCGTTCAGTTCGCGGCCTTGGCGAGCGACCCCGCGACGCAAGATCCAATCGACCTTGCCATCCTGGAGGCCGCGAAGGATGACGCCATACCATCCATCGAGCGGATCGAGCTTGTGCCGTTCGACCCCGCGACGAAGAGTGCTGAAGCGCTCGTACGACGAGACGGGACGGAGTGGCGGGTGATCAAAGGCGCACCGGCCGCGGTCGCGGCATTCGTTTCGCCGGATCGCGGCTTCGCTCTCGAGGTCACGAAGATCGCCGAGCGGGGCTGCCGTGTTCTCGCGGTCGCTGCCGGACCGCCGGACGATCTTCGAATGCTGGGTTTCATCGGATTGCTTGATCCACCTCGGGCGGACTCAAGAGCCGTGGTGGCGCGCCTGAAGGATCTCGGCTTGCGCGTCGTCATGGTGACCGGAGACTCGTCCGGCACGGCCGCCGCCATGGCGAAGGAGATGGGCATCGGTTCTCGTGTCGCAACGAAGCCGGATGCAGAACCATCGAGCTTCGACGCCCTCGCAGGCATCTTGCCAGAGGACAAGTTTCGCCTGGTTCGTTCGCTCCAAAGCGTCGGGCATGTCGTGGCAATGACGGGCGACGGCGTGAACGATGCCCCCGCACTCAAGCAAGCCGATGTCGGCATCGCCGTCGCGAGCGCCGTCGATGTCGCAAAGTCGGCGGCGAGCGTCGTGCTCACCGAGCCCGGCCTCGGAGGGGTCCTCGCCGCGATCGAAGTCGGGCGCCGAATCTATCAGCGGATGTTGACGTACACCCTGAACATGAGCGTCAAGAAGTTGGAAATCCCGGTCTTCTTGGCAATCGGTTTCCTTGCCTTCAAGACGTATGTGGTCACGCCGCGCCTGCTCCTTTTTCTCATGGTGACCAACGACCTCTCCACCATGACGCTGGCGAGCGATCATGTCCGGCCTTCTCCTCGACCGGAGCGGTGGAATGGGCGCGCGCTGGTCCTCGGAGCGTTCGGGCTCTCTGTTCCATGGCTGGCGTTCCTCATCACGGCGTTCGAGCTTGCCCCTCGTCTTGGCAGCCTTTCGCCGGGGGCTCGCCAGACGTTTGCATTCCTATCACTCGTGTTCATTGGACAGGCCAACGTCTACGTTGCGAGGGAGCCACACTACCTGTGGCGCTCGATGCCTGGCACTTGGACGCTCGTCGCCTCGGTTGTCACCATGGCGGTCGTGAGCACGTTCGCGACGACCGGCGTCCTGATGGAACGTCTTCCCATGCGCGTGGTGCTTGTGCTCTTTGCATCGGTCGTCGTCTTCACCATCGTGCTCGATGTCGTGAAGGTCCAGGTCTTCGCGCGGCTGCGCCTTCGTGGGTAGCCTCGCGCACTAGGGGCGCCGTCATCCGTGACCGAGCCAGATCGAGCTCGCGACGTGGACAGCTCCCCCGCCGAGGAGAGCCCAGATCGGGCTCACGCGGAACCGAAGCAGGACGAGAAACGAGACCGTTGCGACCGCCGCGGGGATCAAACCGTGGAGGCTGGGGCCTGAGGAGAAGCCGAGGCTGGCTCGGCCGAGGCTGACGGTCGCCGAAGCGAGCATCCCGATGACGGCGGGGGCCAGCGCTCGAAGCGCACCCTCGACCAGGGGGCTGCGCCGGAATCGCTCGATCGAGTGACCCACGGCGAGCGCGAGGGCGATCGCTGGAGCGAACATGGCGATCGTGGCGGCGAACGACCCCAGCAACCCGCCGACGCGATAGCCGATGAACGTCGAGCAGATGGCGACAGGACCGGGCGTGATCTGGCCGAGGGCGACGGCATCGGCGAAGGTGGTCTTGTCGAGCCAATGCTGCTCGACGACCACGGTGTGCTCGATCGCCGGCACCATCGCGAGGCCCCCGCCGAACGTCAGCACGCCGATCGGCACGAAGACACGCACGAGCCCGACGAGCGCGCCGGCGCCTGCGCCCAAAAGCAGGATGAACGGCGGCGGGACGGCGTGGAGCCGCTCGCTCGGCGGGGGCTCGTCGCGCCGCTTCGGCACCTCGAGCTTCGAGACGCTGCGCAGGACTCCGAAGGCGACGGCGGCAGCGGCGATCATCGGTTCGCTCACGAAACGCAGCGACAGCAGGGCCGCGCACGCCAGCGCGCCCAGCACGTCCCAGCGGTTGCGCAGCGCCGTGCGCGCGAGGTCGACCGTCGTCGCGGCGACGACCCCGACCATGGCGGCCCCCATGCCGTCGAAGAACTGCGCGAGGCCGGGCGTACGGCGCATGATCGAGTACGCGGCCGCGCATGCGATCATCAGGAACATGCTCGGCACGAGGAAGGCCGTCGCCGCGACGATGCCCCCACGAATGCCACCCACGCGCTGCCCGATCAGCGCGAGGAGGCTCGTCGCGGGCGTGCCGGGCAAGCTCTTCGACAGCTCCGCCAGCACGAGGAACTCGTCGGCGTCGATCCAGCGCCGCTCTTCGACGAGGTCGCGGCGGAGCTGCGCGAGCACCGAGTAGCCCCCTCCGAAGCCCGCGATGCCGTAGAAGAGCGCGAGGCGCACGATGGCGCCCAGCGGGATGGGATCCCGTCCGCCGTCCGTGCCGGGCGGAGCGCCTTGGGAGGCGGGGCTCATCCCGTGGCAGCTCGGTCACCGTCCCCGTCCGGGGGCGGGACGATGAGCACGGGCCGTCGCAAGTGGCTCAGCACTCCCATCGTGACCGATCCGACGAGCATGCGCCTGAGGAGCCCTTTACCGTGGCTGCCCATGACGAGGAGATCGAAGCTCTCTGACTCGCGCACGATCTCGATCACGGGCGGGCCGTGCGCGATGCGGTCGGTGACCATCACGCCGTGCTCGCTCGCGATGAGATGCCCCTGATGGAGCGCCGTGTTGGCCTCACGTCGCGAGCGTTCGGCGGAGTGGGGGTCGCCAGAGTCCGACACGATGGTCGAATCATCCACGACGTAGAGCAGCGTGACCAGGCTCGCGCTCGACTTGGCCACCCGGACGCCCTCACGGACGGCTCGCGCGCTGCAGTCGCTGCCGTCGGTGGCGATCAAGATCCGCTCGTACATCGTCCCTCTTTCAATACGGGTTGTCGCTCTTCTTGCCGGATCGCATGTCGAGCCAGGTCTCGGGCGCTTTTCCGCCGGGCCCCAGGTAGACGAGCTTCGAGTTCGGCGCGCTCGCGAGATCCCGCGTCGCCTGGATCTGGTAGTAGCGGAGCACGGCCTCGCTCAGGGTCTGCTGCAGCGACTTCTGGTAGTCCGCGGTAGCCTGGCCTTCGATTCGCTTGGCGTCCGCCTTCGACTGCGCCTCGACACGCAGCGCCTGGGCGTGGCCGTCGGCGGCGATCTTCTCGCGCTCCGCCTGGGCTTTCTGCTCCATGAGCTGCTTGTCGGCCTGCGCCTTGGCTTCCTCGATGACGAACTTCATCTTGAGCGCTGCCTGCTCGGCCTCGAGCTTGTTGTTGATCGCGGCCTGGATGGTTTCGGGCAGCTGCACGTTGCGGATCAGTACGGCCTCGAGCTCGACGTGGCGGCCCTTGATCGCCGCCTCGACGCCCTCGCGGATCTGCCGCTCGATGACCTCGCGCTGCGTGGAGTAGATCTCCTCCGGCTGATAGCGCCCCACGACGCGGCGCGCCTGCGAGCGCAGCGTGGGCCCGAGGAGGATGGCGTAGAAGTCCGTGCCGAGCTCCTTGTCGAGCTTGATCACGTCCTCGGGCACGATGTGGTAGCGGATGGAGGTGTCGAGCACGATCTTCAGGCCATTCGCGGCGAGCACCTCGAGCCGCTCGTCCTGCTGCTGCGAGCGCGCGTTGTAGAGCGTGACCTTGTCCCAGATGCCGATGCCCCAATCGCCTGTCTGGAGCGGGACGGGCTTGATCCCCTCCGGCGTGCGCACGACGCCGACCTCGCCGTCGCCGATGTGTGCCCAGGAGCAGCCGTTCGTCAGAGGAGCGATCGCGAGACCAACGAGCAAGAGCGCGCGGGCGTGGGGGGTCGACATGGCGGAGGTCCTTTCTCCTTCGGTCATGGCGAGCACGCCCACCATGCCGCAGAGGCATCACTGGCCTCGCACGTGCAGCTGGCGGCGAGGGCGCACACGCCCGTGTTGGGGTCGCGAATGGCACCGATGACGTTCGCCGTGCAGCCGACCGGATAACTCGCGTCGCCGGGCGGGGCAGCGTCGCCCGGATCACCCACGCAGGCTGCCGCGTCCGGTGGCGCGGCGTCGCAGAAGGTCACCGTGTGCGCCACGCAAGCGTCGCCGCCCGCATCGGGCGGCTCCTGCAGCTGGGCCTGGTTGCACGCCAGGCAAGCGACGATCGCCAGGGCAGGGAGGCTCGCGCACCTCATTTCACGAACCTCACCGTGAGGCCCACCTGGAAGGTGGCGATCGAGCGGAGCGCGACCTGATCGGGCACGAGCCAGTCGCGGACGGTGACCTCGGCGGAGAGGTAGCGCGTGAAGGGCACGTCGACGCCCACCGCGAGCGCCGCCGCGAAGAAGGCGCCCGTCGTGTCGAACGCAGTTCCGCAGCGCACCTCGCCAAAGGGCATCACGACGAGCGGCGCGGCGTAGCGAAGGCCTGCCGAAGCGGTCTGGAGCGGCGTCGCCGCGAGATCCGTGCGCGCTGCGCCGAGGTCATCGTAGCGCGCGTCGAGGGAGACGCCATTCCGCCACGCGTAGCCGAGGCTCGCACCGAAGCTCCCGGCGCCCTCGGTCGGGTCTCCGGCCACTGCGAACCTCGTCGAGGCGCCCGCGTCGACGCGCAGCTCGACCCCCGAGAGAGAGCCACCCTCGCTCCGGCCCGCGTGGACGACGGACTGGAGCATCGACGCCGGAACGACGAGGACCGGGTCGCTCGCCCTTGCAAAAGGTCCAATGAGTGCGATGGACGCGGCACCACCGAAGCAAACCCCGATGCGCATGGTGCTGTGTCGGGAGCAAGCTCCGGGCCGACCTGGATCGGTGCGTGCCTTTGCGTCCTGAGCGGCCCGCGACCCGGAGAAGGTCCCACTCCGCTGAGGAGGGATTCCGTCCCTGCGGGAAGGTCCGGCGGTCGTCACGTCGGCCGATGGGGGTCGTGGGGGGGCGGCACGAGCTGCCGCAGCTGCCACGCCTGGACGTGGAGCCGGTGCTCGGCCTCCGTCAGGTTGTCGCGGAAGCGCGTGATCAGGACGGCGGCGACGCCGACGAGCGCGAGGCTCGCGGCGAACAGGAGTGCGTGCGTACCCGCGGGTGGGAAGTCGAGCATCCCCTGGAGGATGGTAACGCGGCCGTCGCGGAAGTTGTAGAACCGAACGAGATGGGTCCAGTCGAGCGCGGCCGGGAGTAGGACCGTCAAGCAGCCGAGGCCGATGATGGTCGGGCGCAGCGACCGAGGCGAGACGAGCAGCCACAAGATGACGTTGATGACGGCGAGCGTGGGCACCAGGACGTACGGTCCACACACCATGCACGTCACGCACGCGGCCGCCGTCGTCGTGATCAGCCCGAGGAGGTGGAGTTGCCCTCGCGGATCGGGCCGTCGCAGCGCGGCGTAGGTCGACACCGCCGCCAGTGCCCAGAGCCCGCTCGCGATCGCGCTGGCCGTGACGTTGCGTACGCCCATCCAGAACCCGAACGGCACGAAGAGGAACCAGGCGAGGTAGCCGAGCAACGCGCCCCGCGCGGTCCCGCGGAGCGTCTCGCGAGACGAGGCGTGCATCTCGGCGATCACCTCCTCGGGAGCCTCGCGCGGCGGCTCCGTGAGCAGCGCCACCAGGGTCGACATCGCCTCGGCGTTCGTCGGGTCGAGCGCGAGCGCGCGGCCCACCTCGCGGAGCGCTCGGCTCCGCGCCTCCGTGCGCGACGCGCCGCTTCCGAGCGCCACCCTCGACGCGCTCGCGGCCGCCGCGGCGTGCTCCTGCGCGAGCTGCCGTCGCCGTTCGAGATCGCGATCGCCGTCGAGGAAACGCTCGAGCGCGGCGAGCAGCTCGCGCGCGTTGGCGAAGCGGTCCGCCGGCTCGAGTGCGGTCGCCCTGACGCAGATGTCGTCGAGCTCGGGGGCGATGTCCCGGGTGGGGGCGCGCGCGGAGGGACGCGCGTCCACGCCGCGCAGGGTCGACGCGAGCGTGGGCCTCGTGTGGAGCGGCTCGAGGCAGAGCAACTCGAACAGGATCGCGCCAAGGGCGTAGACGTCGGTGCGCCCGTCGATCCGCGCGTCGCCCCGCGCCTGTTCCGGTGCCATGTAGCCGGGCGTCCCGAGCGCCGCCCCCTCGAGAGTGTGGGCCCCCACCGTCTCGGCGGCGATGGACGGACGGTCGCCTCCGGCGTCGGGCGTATCGACGAGCTTCGCCACGCCCCAGTCGAGCACGTACACCTCGCCGAAGTCGCCGAGCATGATGTTGCTGGGCTTGAGGTCGCGGTGCACGACGCCACGCGAGTGCGCGAAATCCACCGCCTGGCAGACGCTGGCGAACGCCGTGAGCAGCTTTCGCCGCGTGTACTCTCGTGGAGCGTCCCGATCTCCAGACCGCAGCCGCACGATGATCTCGGCGAAGTTGACGCCGCGGACGCGCTTCATCGTGAAGTAGAGCGAGCCGCTCGGGTCCCAGCCGAGATCGTAGACGGGCACGATGGCGGGGTGCTCGAGCTGGGCCTGGACGCACGCCTCGCGGAAGAACCGCGTCGCGAGGCCCGGCGACCCTCGGCCCTCGCGCATCGTCTTCATCGCGACCTCGCGGCCGACGCGCCGGTCGGAGGCGAGCCGCACCACACCCATGCCACCCTCGCCGAGCGGCGTTTGCATGGCGTACCGGCTCGAGAACTCGTTGCCGGGAACGCTCGACGGCGGCGGCTGGGCTTTTGCGGAGTCGACCCCGACCGTGGCGGCGAGCGCGCCGTCCGGGGTAGTCCAGGCCGTATCGAGCTGCGGCACACGCACGAGGGTCGTCAATTCTCCCTCCCTGTCGCGGCGTCGAGCGTGCTCACGCGCTCGGGGACGAAGAGGTGGAAGAGCCCGACGAGATCGATGCTCGCCGAGACGAAGAAGCCCAAGTTGACCTGCGGGCTCGTGACGGCGTCGAGCGACGTCCCTGTCGGCAAGGTGTCGCCGATGGAATGCCCGGGGAGGAGAGTCAGCTCGCGCAGCAGGTACGGGCCCGCCGTGATGGAGCCGATCCCCGTCCACCCGATGCCCCCGCCCACGAAGAAGTTCTGCGTGGGATCACGAGACAGCGGGATGCCGATGACCGGGAATCGCAGCAACCCGGCGATCGGTTTGTCGGGCCAGGCGAAGCGGAGGGGCTCGAGCTCGACCAGCGCGAGCGCGACGAACTGATCGACCGACTTGCCGTCGATCACGCTCGCTCCGCCGCTCGCGCTGACCACGGGAATGAGCGGCATGCCGCCCGTGACGCCGGCGCCGAGCTCCACGTCGAAGTAGTGCCGCCCCACGACGGGGAAGCGGAACGACACGTTGCTCTGTTCGGGATCACGGAAGTCCTCCCCGATGCCGGCGGGGATGACGTCGATGCGAAGCACGGCGTTGCCCGTCTGGCCGTACGTGGTCAGGTACGTGGGCACGCCGGGTCGGAGAGCGCCGAGCGCACCGATCGCCGCGCGCAGGGCAGGGAGGTCGCCCGAGAGCTCCTTCGCCGCCTCCGCGAGCCGGGCGGCAGCCCCGATCACCGCGTTCGCCGCTTCGCGCGCGCGGTCGAGCGCGGCGACGGCTTCGGACTGGGCGTGCGCGTCGTCGGTGCGAGCGGCCGCGTCTATCGCGGCTTCGCGCGCGCGATCCCTCGCCGTCTCGAAGCCCGCCTCGGCCGCCTCCAAGGTGGTCACCTCTCGGGTCACGTCCGTCTCGATCGACTCGGAGGAGCCGCAACGCTGGTGGAGCTCGTCGGGCGGCGGCTCGACGCGCTTGAGCTCGCCGCACCAGCGGTGCGTGATGCGAGCCGCCTCGAGCAAGACGGGGAGGTCCGCGCGGCTGCGGGCCGCCGCTTCGGAGAAGGTCGGTGTGACGACGCCGAGGTAGCGCGCGCGTGCCACGCCGAGCGGGGTCGTCTCTCCCGCGAGAGACAGCGATGCGATCGCTTGCGAAGAGTGCGCGAGCTCGCCGAGCGAGGTCGTGGCCGCCCTGGTCGACTTGGCGAGGTCGGACAGCCCCGTCGCCTTGGGCTCGACCTCTTGGCCGTGCACGCGGAATCGGAACATGGCAGCTCCGGGGACGGCGAGCAGCTGGAGATACGTGCGGCGGCCGGTGACGACGTCAGCCTCCTCGCTCCCTCCTCGGCAGATGGTGAAGCTCGATGGGGGCGCGAAGACGATGACGGTGTCGCCCCGGTGCTGGATGACGGCGTCGCACGGCGAGCTGCCGGCGTGGGCGACACGGCTTCCGAACATGAGCAACCCGATGGCGAGGCAGACGATCGCGCGCGTGAGCATTGCGCGCGCGGACGCAAGGTCCACACCAGGGTCATCCAG
>DATIQP010000128.1:0-3368 GCA_035470765.1 Polyangiaceae bacterium
TCGCCGTCGGCCCGACGTGCGACACGAGCACGTCGAAGTAGCTCGGATCCTTCGCGACGATCCCGTGCGACAGATCGGCGTCGCCCTCCACGAAGCAAATCGGGAAGGCGCCGTGTCCCGAGATGCTGACCGGCCCGTTGACGGTCGTGTGCCAGTCGTGGAGGCGATGGATGGAGGTGATGATGCCGTTCCAGAAGCTCCACGGATCGGGCGCGGTGTAGAGGCCGTCCAGGGTGGCGAGCGCGGCAGGCATGTAGCTTTCGCGCGAGAGGCGACCACCGAAGAAGAACAGAATGCGGTCCTTGAAGTACTCGATCACCTGGCCGCGCTCGTCGGGGGGCGGGAGCGGAGGAACGAACGTGTTGCCGTCGCGGCACCAGCCTGCGGCGCAGAACTCTCCCGGGCCGCACGCCGGATCCTGCGGCGGGCTGCACGCGGCGAGAGCCTTGAACTTGCCCGCGGGGACGACCTCGAAGGCGTCGACGTCGGCCTGTTGCGCGATGAGCGACAAGCTGACCTTCGGCTGGCGCGTGCCCTGCACCGAGAACGTGTTCGTCGTGACCTCGTACCAGCCGTCGCTCGTCACGGTGCCGCTCGGGTAGAAGCGAGACGAGAAGCCCGGTGAGCCGCCGTCGTTCGGGTACGAGACGTTGAGCGTGGCGACGACGCGGTTCGTCCGCGCGAAGAAGCGCGCCTGGTACGAGGCGTCCTGCGCGGGCAGCGTCGCGCCGAAGCTCACCCAGTTGGTCACGTCGATGGCGACGTAGGAGGCGCCCTCCACCGCGTCGCCTCCGTGGATCACCTTCACGCCCGTCTGCGCAGGCGCGGAGTCGAAGCCGTTCGTGACGATCGCGCCCGGGTCGAACGAGAACTGCCCGTTGGGATCGAACGTGCCGGCGCGCGCCGTCGTGGCGACGCTGGCGACGACGATGCCGAGCAAGACCGAGGGGATGAGGGCGGTGCGCATCCTCGGGTCAGGTTTCTCCCACGATTTCGGCCTGCTGAACAGCCACGGCGGAACAAACTTCACGAGCAGGGACAACCGACCCCAGCCATCGGGTCGGCTCGCACCTCGCGGGCCGAAGGGCTAGAGTCTCGCGGGTGACAGTTCGTCCGGGCATGTGGCGGGACCGGCGCGGGGCCGGGATCGCCGAGTACGCGCTGCTCCTGTTGATCGTGGTCATCGTCGGCGCCCTCGCGTTCAAGTTCGTCGGCGGCGGCGTGAAGCACGCCGGCAACAAGACCAACGAGCAGTTCGCGGGCGGCGAGGGCGCGAACGGGCCGGGCGCCGGCGGCAATGGCTCAGCCGGAGACAAGAGCAAGGCCGGCGACAAGAAGGCCGGCGACAAAACCACTGGGCAGGGCCAGGAAGGGACCTCCGTGCAGACCGCTGGCCAGGGTGGGGCGGCGGCCGGCGCGGGCGGTGGTGGAGGCGGAGGCGGAACCGCCCAGGCGGGCCAGAACGGCCAGGGCGGGGGTGGCGCCGCCGAGGACGAGCAGGGCGGAGGCAGGCGCTCGACGCCGCTCTGGAAGATCATCGGCGGCGTCTTCGTCCTGCTCTTCGCCGCGGGCGGCTACTTCGCCTTTCGCAAACAGAAGTCCGAGGGTTGAGCCCGCGTTTGAGTATCGCAGCACCGTGCTCTACTATCGAGCGCGATGGTGACCGAAGCTCTCGTCGTGCGCATCAAGCAGATCCTCGCCATGGGCAAGGCCGGCAACGTCGACGAGGCCTACAAGGCCTACGCGCAGCTGTTCCGGAGCGCCGAGTTCCGCTCGTATCCGCCGGAGGAACAACGCGGCGCGATCAAGCTCGTCGCCAACATCAAGATCCCACCGAGCCGCCCGACGCCCGCCCAGATCGACGCGTTCAAGGCCGCCATCGAGCCGATGCAGGAGATCCTCGGCGGCACCGGCGCGCCGGAGGACTTCCAGTGGCTGGGCATCTGCCAGATGGTGGCGGGCAACGAGAAAGAAGCGAGCGAGCTTTTCCGCACGGGCCTCAAGATCGAGCGGGATCGCAACCCGCAGAGCGATCTCTGCGGCTCACTCATGAAATGGGTCGCCGCCGTCTGAAGCGACGGCGGAGCGCGCACTAGCGTCAGCCGGTGCCGGCCTTCTTGCCCTTGCCCTCGCGGGGCGCGGCCTTCTTGATGGGCTTGGCGCTCGGCGGGGCGGCTTGCTCTTTGTTCGCCTCGCCGGCGGAGCTCGCGACCGACGCGACCGTGCCCAGGCTGCGCTTGAGCGCCTCGAACAGATCGATGATCTGCGCCTTCGGCGCCTCCTCGCTGACCGTGATCTCCTGGCCGGCAACCTTCTGATCGATCGCGGCGCGCAGCCGATCCTGGTATTCGTCGCGGAACTTTTCGGCCGAAAACTCCGGCTGCGAGAGCTGCTCGATCAGCTTGTCGGCCAGGTCCTGCTCGATGTCTTTGAAGGTCGCGTCCGCCCCGAGGCCCACGTCGTCGAAGCTGCGCACCTCATTTGCATAGTACACGTAATGCATGATGAGGCCCTTCTGGCGGTAGGGGCGGATGAGCACGAGCTGCTCGCGCCCGCGCGTCCAGAACCGGCCGACCGCGATTTTGCCGGTTCGCTTCATCGCCTGGCTGAGAAGCTGGTAGGCGCGCTCGCCGCCCTTGTCGGGGCCGAGGTAGTAGCTGCTGTCCATGTAGACGAGGTCGACCGTCGACTCCGGCACGAACTCGACCAGCTCGAGCGAGTCCGTCTTGGCGGCCTCCAGCTTCTTGAGGTCCTCGTCCGTGAACTGCACGTACTGGTCCTTGGTGAACTCGTAGCCCTTGACCATGTCGCTGCGCTCGACGGTGCAGTTGTCCACCGGGCAGAAGTACTGCTGCCTCATCCGTCCACCGCACTTCTTGTGCAGCAGGTTGAACGACACGTTCTGCGACGAGGCCGCCGTGTAGACCTTGAAGGGGATCGAGACCAATCCGAAAGAGAGCGTGCCGGAACCGATCGCGCGAGCTGCCATAGTCACCTGGTCGGCGGCTGTTGCCGCCATGGTGGAATGGTATAGGGCTCGAAACTGGGCTGTCGAAATTGTGGTGCTCGGTACTGGACACCCGGTCAGCCAGGCGCCACCACTCATCGGAATGCGGGACGACAAGCTCAGCAAGTACCGCGGCAAGCGCGACGCCGGGGCGTCGCCCGAGCCGACGGGCGAGGAGCTTCCCGAGGCGAGCCACGCCACGAGCGCGGGCGCGTTCGTCGTGCACCTGCACGCGGCCACGCGCACGCACTACGACCTCCGGCTCGAGGTCGGCGGCGTGCTCGCGAGCTTCGCGGTGCCGAAGGGGCCCGGCCTGGACCCGAGCGAGAAGCACCTCGCCGTCCAGACCGAGGAGCACCCC
>DATIQP010000129.1:0-7767 GCA_035470765.1 Polyangiaceae bacterium
GAGGCGATGCGGCGCCTCGGCGACCTGGGCGACGCCGCCGAGGAGCTCATCGCTCGAGGTCCCGCGCAGCCCGCGGGCAACCCGCTCGACCTCGCGGACGTCGCCGAGCTCGTCGTCGGCCTCCGCGCGGACTCGTCGCGAGCGCAGCGCGGCGCGCGCCTCGCGAGCTTCCTCGGCCGCGCGAGCGCCATCGAAGCGAAGTACCTGGTCAAGGCGCTCGGCGGCGAGCTGCGGATCGGCGCGGCGCCGGGCGTCGTCCTGCTCGCCGTGGCGGAGGCGTTTGGCGCAACCACGGACGACGTGCGGCGCGCGTACGGCGTCCTCGCCGACCTGGCCCTCGTCGCCGTGCTCGCGAGCGAGAAGCGCCTCTCCGAGGCGCGCGTTTCCGCCGGCAGCCCGCTCGCGTTCATGCTCGCCACGCCGATCGAGACCGTGAAGACGCCGATCGATTGGCCGAGGCTCGCCGCCGAGGAGAAGCTGGACGGCGTGCGCGCGCAGGTGCACGTCCACGGAGGCGTCGTGAGCATCTTCGGCCGCGGCCTCGAGCGCGTGACCGACTCGTTCCCCGAGGTATCCGCCGCCGTCTCCGGGGCGGCCGGCGACGTCGTGCTCGACGGCGAGATCCTCGCCGTGTCCGCCGACGGAAGGGCGCGGCCGTTCCAGGCGCTTCAGATGCGCTTGAACCGCAAGGCGCCGAGCGCCGAGCTGCGGGCGCTCGTGCCGGTCCGCTTCGTGGCGTTCGACCTCCTCGTCCACGGCGACGCCGTGCTCGTCGACGAGCCGTGGGAGAAGCGGCGCGCCGCGCTCGACGCCTTCGCGCGGTCCCTCGGCGCGCGCGAAGCCTTCGTGCTCAACGAGGCGTTCGACGTCGAAGGTCCCGCCGCGCTCGACGCCGCGTTCGAGCGCGCGCGCAAGAACGGTAACGAGGGCCTCGTCCTCAAGCGCAGGGACGCGCCCTACGATGCAGGCCGGCGCGGCCAGTCGTGGCTCAAGGTCAAGAAGGCCACCGCGACGCTCGACGTGGTCGTCACCGCGGCCGAGCAGGGCCACGGCAAGCGCGCCGGCGTGCTCAGCGACTACACGTTCGCGGTGTGGAAGGCCGACGCGCTCGTCGACGTCGGCAAGGCCTACAGCGGCCTCACCGATCCCGAGATCGACGCGCTCTCGCGCCACTTCACCGAGCGCACGATCGAGCTCCGCGGCGGCTGGCGCAAGGTCGCGCCCGACACGGTGCTCGAGGTCGGCTTCGACGGCATCCAGCGCTCCGATCGCCACGACGGCGGCTTCGCGCTGCGCTTCCCGCGCATCCTGCGCGTGCGCGACGAGAAGCGCCCCGACGAGGCCGACACGCTGGAGACGGTCGAGGCGCTCTTCACGGCGCAGGTCGGCAGCGGCCACCGCGAGGAGCCGATCGACGCGCCCAAGCCCGCGCGGAAGAAGCGCGCTCCCGTCCCCCAGCTCTCGTTGTTCAACGAAGATCCCAAATCCCGTCGCTGACTCCGTCTCCGTCTCCGTCTCCGTCTCCCCACCACGAGCTGCGCCACCAGTGACGCGAGGGTGAACGGAGTGCTGAGCTACCTCCGCGCCAAGTACGGCCTGTGAGGTCTTGAGCTGGCGGCGCGGCAGGCTAACGTTGCCTCATGGCATTCTGGACCCCACCGCCCGATTGGCCCATCGCCGAGCCCGGCCTGCTCATGGCCGCCGTGGACGACGTGATGTTCGTCCACTCCGACGAGCGTCTGACCGAGGCCGGCTTCCAGCGGCACCTCAAGGCGCTCGCCGAGGCCATCGACGGGCGGCGCGAGGGCACCCTGATCGGCGTCGTCTACGACGCGGCGACGTCGCTCTCAGCCGACGCGAAGCGAAGGCAAGCGGCGGCGCGCATGCTCGACGAACGGCGCGCCAAGCTCAAAAGGACGACGGCGGCCTTCGCGCTCGCCACGCCTTCGCCTCTCGTCCGTGGCGCGCTGCACGCCGTGTTCTGGTTGGCCCCTCCCCCCTACCCCTGGTACGTGGTGGCGAACGTGCACGCCGCGCTCGCGGTGCTGAAGAAGCACATGCCCAACCTCGAGGTAGACAGCGTCGAGGCCCGGTGGGAAGCGCTGAAGGCCGAGCACATCCGCCGCTAGTCGGCAGACCACTCGAGTTGATGGTCTTGCGCCACGCTGGTTGCCGACATGCGGCAGCGTGAAGTCTCCGGCGAGACCGGCACGTGCCGTGTCGGCATGCCCAAGCCGCCGGGCTTCTGGCCTCCCAGTCGGCCTGAGGCTGCACCGCGGCGGCTCGGCCGCGGCGGCTCGCTACCGCTTGTCGACGCCAGCTCTCGGTCAAGACTCGATCGGTTCAAGTGACCGCTGCTTTCGCCGCTGGCGTACGCGTTGCACCGTCGCTGGGGCGGAGGCCACCATGCGCAACGGGCACCAGGACGAGGGCCGGATGGACTTGGGACAGAGCCCGATCCATCGCGCCGTTTGGAACGAGAAGCTCCCGCTCGAGCTGTTCACAGCCGAGGCGCACCCCATGCTGCCGCAGGTGCAGGAGCGGCTGGAGCGCTCGATGGATGTCGTCCGCCGTCGCGCGCGAGCAGGCACGCTCTACGACGCCCGCAACATGGTGAGTGACGGGGCGCTCAGCGAGCTCGGCGAAGCGGGGTACTGGGGGCTACGCGTGGAGCCTCGTCATGGCGGGGCCGGAGCCAGCTTCGCGATGCTGACGCAGGCCATCACCCAGATGGTGCTCGCGGATCCGTGGGTCGCGGGCCTGGCCTCGACGCAGGCTGCCCTCGGGCCCGTGTCGGTGCTCGAGGACGTCGGCACACCGGAGCAGAAGGCGCGGCTCCTGCCGCCGCTCGCGAGCGGCGCGCGCCTCGGCGCCTTCGCCGTCACCGAGCCCGGAGCCTCGTCGGACTGGAGCCGGATGAGCACGACGGCGCGCCGCGACGGAGACCGGCTGCTCGTGACGGGCGAGAAGGCCTTCATCACCAATGCCGCGCCGGGCCGGACGATCGCACTGATGTGCCGGCTGGACGGCCGCCTCGAGATGCTCGTCGTCGAGCTCCCCTGGCGAGAGGACGCGTCCTTCGAGATCGTCGAATACTCGCTCCGCGCCCCGGTGCACTGCCTCAACGCCGGCCTTCGCTTCCGAGATCTGCCGGTGCCAGCCGCCAACCTGCTCGTCCCGCGGTCAGGCGACGGCAGGACGATCGCCTACCGCGCGATCAACCACGGCCGCGTGGCGGTGTGCGCCGTCGCCGCCGGGATGCTGCGGCGGATCGCCGGCAGCGTGATCCCGTGGGTCCGGCAGCGCGAGACGTTCGGCGCGCCCATCGGAACGCGCGAGCTCGTCCAGCGCCGCCTCGGCCGGCTCGCGGCCAGGATCGTCGCCTGCGACGCGCTCGGCGCCTGGGCGGCGACGCTGCTCGACGAGGGCTATCGCGGGGAGCTCGAGTGCATCGTGGCCAAGGTCTTCGCCAGCGAGGCGCTCAAGGAGGCCACCGTCGACATCCTGCTCAAGACCCACGGCGGCCGAGCGTTCCTCGACGGCAACCTCTTCGCGGACTGCGTCCACGACATGCTCGCGCCGACGATCTACGAGGGAGAGAATGAGGTCGTGACCTTCGGGTTCTTCAACCGCCTCGCGCAGGCGCACGGCGCGCGGTACCTCTCGCCGATCACCGATGCGGCGCGGGCGGCGGGCTTCGAGCGGCCCGACCTCAGGCGCGCGCGGCAGATCTGGGCCGCGCGGCAACCGCTGGCCTCCTACGTCGCGTGGCTCGCGGGGCGGGAAGCGCGCCAGCTGGCCCTCCCACCGCGCCACGGAGTCCCCGCCGACGCCGAAAGGCTCACGGCGCTCGCCGGCGACCTTCTCCACGAATCGGCGCTCGAGATCAGCCGCGCGCTGCGTCACTCCGGAGCCGGGATCGGGGCCAGGCAAGCGCTCACCCACGAGCTCGCCACGCGCATCCAGCACGCGGTGGTGCTCCTGGTGGTGAGCCAGTACGCGGCGCACCAGGACGACCCGATCGTGCGCCGTGCGGGGCTGTGCATGGCCATGGAACTGGGTCACGAGCTTTTGGGCACGCGCCCGAGCGTTCACTACCACCGGCTGCTCACGGAGCTGGGCGCTGCGGTCGCCGAGGATCGCTTCGCTCCCGTCGCGGGCGCGGAGCGCGGCGAGGTCGCGATGCCCGAGCGCTTGCCCGCACGAGAGGAAGAGGAGTGGAGCAGCGAGCACCCCACGATGCCCACGCTCCTTCAGTGAGCCGGCCACGCGGAGCGGTGGTCACGGGCGTGACCATGGCGCCTCGATTTCGACGGAGAAATCGCGGCTCGTGACGGGGCACGGCGCGTGCAGCGCCCGGCGGCATGAACGAGCTTCCCCGTCGCAGGTACCTCGCCTCGCTCGCAGCGGTGGTCCTTTTCATCGCACCCGGATGCTCCACCACCCCACCCGAGGTCGACTCGGTCGTGCCCTCGGTGGTCTGCGGCGGCGGTAGCCAGCTCACCATCGACGGCAAGTCGATCCAGCACGACGCGACGGTCTCTCTCGACTGCGGCGGCACGAGCGTCTCGTCCACGCAGAACACGGTGAACGCCGACGGCACCGAGATCGTGGCGACGTTCCCGCCGGGCTCGGTGGCCAACGGCACCCAGTGCGACGTCATCGTCAAGAACGGCGACGCCGCGGACCCGACCCCGCACAAGACGGTCACGGTGGTCAGCGGCCCGGTCGTGTTCTTCGTCGACCCGTCGGTGGTCTACAACGGGATCAGCACGCAGATTACTCTGTACGCGACCACGCTCCAGCAACCGCTCCCGGCCGACGCCGCGACGATCGTGCCCGACGGCGCGACCCAGCCGGTGACCACGCTCCAGGTCACTCCGGTGGCCGGCCATCCCAACCAGCTGCAGGCCACCGTGCCCTCGGGGCAGGCGCCGGGCTCCTACGATCTCACGCTCAAGGACAGCACCGGTTGCGAGACGACGCTCCAGAACGCTTTCACCGTGACGGGGAACCTGACCGTCACGCTCAGCAGCATCGTCAATCCGTTCGGTCCCACGTCGCAGGACACCGCCGTGACCATCCTGCGTGACACGGCTGCGCCGGCGCCCGGCAACGCCCCGTTCGTCGACACGCCGCGGGTCTTCCTCAACCCGGCGTCGGGCACCTCGACCGACGTCGCCGTGGCGATGCAGTCGGTCACCTTCCTGGATCCGGATCACGTCACCGGCGTGGTGCCGAAGGGGACCGCGCCCAAGGTCTATGACGTGGTGCTCGTGAACCCCGACGGCACCGTCGGCGTGCTCAAGAACGGCTACACCGAGACGTCCACCCCGCCGCCGGTCGTGCTCACGGCGACGCCCTCGTCGATCAAGGCCGCGACGGGCCAGGCCGTCGTCCTCGGCGGCACCGACTTCGCAACCGGCGACACCGTGACGCTCACCTGCGTCGACGCCAACGGCAACTCGGTCGCCTCGCCGACGGTCGCCCCGGGAACACCGTCGTGCACCGGCTCGAACTGCACGCAGACGATCACCATCGACGGCTCGACCCTCGCCGCCGGCGACGTCTGCGTCGTGCGGCTCAAAAACTCGGACGGCACCTACGGCGACTACTCGGCGATCGGCGTGACCACGCCCTCGCTCAACCTCAACTCGCCTCACAAAGGTACGGACATGAACGTCGGCCGGCGCGCGCTCGTCGCGGCCGCCGGTAATGCGACGACCGCGAACCGCTTCGTCTACGCCATCGGCGGCGACGACGGCAGCTCCGCCGGGGCGCTCGACTCGGTGGAGTTCGCGCCCGTCGACGTGTTCGGCAAGATCGGCGCCTGGACGACCGATCCGGTTTCGCTGCCCGGCAAGCGCACGCTCGCGGGCTCGGCCACGGTCGGCCGCTACATCTACGCGGTCGGCGGCAACGACGGCGCGGCTATCTCGAACACCGCCGTACGCGCGCTCATCCTGTCGCCGCGCGAGGCGCCGGTCTTCGACAACGTGGACGTCGCGCTCGGCAAGCAGGGCCTCGATCCCGGCACGTACCACTACCGCGTGAGCGCGACCTTCAGCACGTCCGACACGGACAACCCTGGCGGTGAGTCGCTCGCGAGCGACTCGTTCACCATCAAGGTCCCGACCATCGCCAACGACAAGATGTCGGTGATCTTGACGTGGAAGGCGCCGGTGGACTCTCTCGGAGCCGCGGTGCCCAACGTGGCGGGCTACCGCGTCTACCGCACGGCCAAGGACGCCGCCACGGGCAGCGAGACGCTCCTCGCGACCGTCAGCGACGGTGCCACGCTCACGTGGACCGACGACGGCACCGCGACGCTCGGCACCGACAAGCCGCTGCCGCTCGGCTCGACGGGCAAGTGGGCCTCGCTGCCCAACCTCGGAACGGCGCGCGAAGGTCTGGCCGTGGCCTGGGCGAAGGACCCGGCGGCGGCCGACACGTTCTACGTGTACGCGCTGCTCGGCCGCAGCACACCGACGGTCGGCGAGCTGACGCAGGAGTTCCTCAAGGTCACCGTCGCGCAGAACGGACGGCAGACGACCGACGCCGCCTGGACGCCCGGGAACACGAAGTCGGCCGCGGGTCGCTGGCAGATGGGTGCCTGGGTGGCGGACTCGATCGTCTCCCCGCTCTCCGGCTACGCGAACGCGACGTGGATCTTCGTCGGTGGTGGCCTCACCGCCGGTGGAGGCCCCGACAACACGGTCGAGGCCGCGCTCGTGCAGGGCGGCGGGCAGCTGGGCTCGTTCGACGCCGGGCCGAAGGATTTCGCCAACTCGAACGCCGGCTACGGCTACTGCGCGGCGAACAACCAGCTGTTCACCTTCGGCGGTCAAGGCCTGGCGCAGGGCGCGACGTCCGCCACGCTCGTCAACCCGCCGCCCGGCGTCGCGGTCAACTCCTGGAACAGCGAAGGCCTGACGATGACGTGGGGCCGCTACCTGCCCGGCAGCACCTTGCAGAGCTCGTTCATCTTCCTGCTCGGCGGCCAGACCAACGAGCCCAGCGCGGCGAGCAAGACGACCGAGCTCGTCATCTGGTGACGATGCCGTTCGCGGCTCACTGGCCGCTTCGCAGGCTCCGGGGGCCCAGCTGGCGCGCGAGCGCGTCGAGCAGATCGTAGGTCGTCACGATCCCGACGAGCTTGCCACCGGCGACGACAGGCAGGCAATTCACCTTGTGAATGCCCATCTGCGCGGCCGCGCTCTCGATGGGCTCGTCGGGCTTGACGGTGATCGGCGTCTTCGTCATCCACTCGCCGACCGAGCGCGCCATGAGCGACGGGACGGTCGCGCCGAGCCGGCCGATGTCGGTGATCGTCAGGACCCCGACGAGCTGGCCACCTTCGACGACGGGCAGGTGGCGGTACCCCTCGTCGGTCATCATCGCCCACGCGCGCTCGAGGGTCTGGTCGGGCGAGATGACGGCCGGATCGGTGGTCATCACTTCACGGACCAGGGTCGCGGAGTCGGTCATGCACCAAGGCTCGCCCAAGGAGCCGGAACGCACAAGACGGAAGGCGCGCGACGGTACGCTGCGGGGTGTGCGAAGCGTGCTCGTGCGCCACTTGTTGCGGGCGTGAGCGACTTGGTACGAACCGGTCAGCTCGGGCCGGCCTCGGGGGGCTCGTCGAGGAGATCCTCCTCGATGATCTGCCGGTGGTAGAGCTCGCCGCGCAAACCCACGACGCGCTCGACCTCGCGGCGGTCGCGGAAGTAGATGACCGTCGGCGTGCCGCGCACCCCGAGGCGACTC
>DATIQP010000130.1:0-2410 GCA_035470765.1 Polyangiaceae bacterium
GAAGGACGGCGGCGGCGTCGGGTTGTTCGACCCGCAAGGCACGCTCGTCGACGGAGTCGCGTACGGCACCATCACCACCGCGACGCACCCGTTCATCCGGCCAGCCACGGCGCCCGACGGAGGCCCGTCCACGCCGGCCCCCGACCCGCCGAGCGGCAAGTCCATCGCGCGCACGCCGGACGGGCAGAACACCAACACCAACGCTACCGACTTCCAGATCGCCAACATCCCCACTCCTGGCGCCTCGAACTGAGCGAGACGCGCACCGTTTTCGGGTTGCGCTTTGAGCGCGGCGGCAGGATGCTCCGACGCCGCCCGCGCGGGCGCTGATCCACTCCCACTCCAAGGAGATGACGATGAAGGCTTTCGTTCGTTTGGCTTTGCTCGCCTCGGTGGCGCTTGTGGTCCCCTTCGCGTCGTTCGCGTGCGGCGGCGAAGAGAGCAACCTGCCTCCTCCCCCGCCCCCTCCCGGCAGCGTGACCGCGACGCCTCCGGCGACCACGAGCGCCGCCGCGAGCGCCACGGTGACGACGCCTCCGCCTCCGCCCGCCCCGCCGCCCGTGCTCGTCCTCGGCACCGCCAGCCCGGATCCCGCAGCGCCGCTGCCGGTCGTCAAGATCGCCGCGCCCGCGACCAACCAGGTCATCCCGGAGAAGGGCGCCGGCGACTTCGTGGTGAAGCTCGACGTGAAAAACTGGCAGACCGCGATGGGCAGCCAGCACGTCCACCTGATCCTCGACAACCACCCCTACAAGCCGATCTACGACACCAAGGCGCCGGTGAAGCTCTCGGAGCTCACGGGCGGCGACGCGCTCAGCGAGGGCCAGCACGTCCTTGTCGCCTTCCCGGGCCGCGCCAACCACGAGTCCGTCAAGACGAAGGACGCGCTCGCGCTCGTCTCGTTCTGGGTCGGCAAGAAGGGCGAGACCAAGGTCGACGTCAAGAAGCCGATGCTGATCTACAGCCGCCCGAAGGGTGACTACAAAGGTGACCAGGCCAACCACGTCCTGGTCGACTTCCAGCTCGCCAACGAGACGCTCGCCGAGGGCAAGGATTACGTCCACATCACGGTGACCGGCCCGGGCATCGAGAAGGAGCTCAGCGTGAAGGCCGAGAAGTTCGGGCCGCCGTACTACCTGGACAACCTCCAGAACGGCGCCTACACGCTGAAGCTCGAGCTGATGACCGGCGGCGCCGACATGAAGGTCATCCCCGGCCCGTGGAACTCGACGACGCGCGTCATCCACGTCGACCACGAGGCGCAGCCCGAGGCGATGCCGATGCCCTCCGCGAGCGCGGCCCCGTCGGCCAAGCCGAGCGCGGCCCCCGAGCACCACCACGCGGAGCCCAAGAAGTAAGCCCCGCGGCCGTGAGCGAGCGAGAGCGCATCGTCGCGCTCGACAAGGCCCACGTCTGGCACCCGTACACGGCGATGAGCGTCTACCTCGCCGAGGTGGACCCTCTCGTCGTCGTGCGGGCGGAGGGCTCGCGCCTGTTCGACGCCGACGGGCGCGCGTACCTCGACGGCAACGCCTCGTGGTGGACGGCGTCGCTCGGGCACCGCCACCCGCGCGTCGTCGCCGCGATCGAGCGCCAGCTGAAGACGCTCGATCACTGCGCGCTCGCCGGCATCGCCCACGAGCCCGAGGCCGAGCTCGCGGCGAAGCTGTGCGCCGTCGCGCCGGCCGGGCTGTCACGTGTATTTTACACGGACAACGGCTCGACCGCGATCGAGGCCGCCGTGAAGATGGCGCTCCAGTACTGGTTCCACCAGGGCGCGCCGAAGAAGAAGCGCTTCGTGGCGTTCGACGGCGCGTTCCACGGCGAGACGCTCGGCGCGACGAGCCTCGGGGGCGTCGAGGTCTTTCGCCGCCCCTTCGCCGGCGTGCTCTTCGAGTGCGTCCACGCGCCCTTCCCCGAGCCCGGAGCGCACGCGAAGGCCTTCGAGGCGATGGCGGCGCTGCTCGAGCGCGAGCACGATTCGATCGCCGCGGTCGTCGTCGAGCCCATCCTCCAGGGCGCGGCGGGCATGCGCGTCTACGACCCGGCGTACCTGCGAGCGCTGCGCGAGGCGTGCACGCGCCGCGACGTCTTGCTCGTGGCCGACGAGGTCTTCACCGGATACGGCCGCACCGGGCCGATGTGGGCGTGCGATCACGCAGGGATCGCGCCCGATCTGATGTGCGTCGGCAAGGCGTTCTCGCAGGTGCTGCCGATGGGCGCCACCCTCGTCTCCGATCGCGTCTTCGAGCCGTTCCTCGCGGGGCGGGACCGCGCCTTCTATTACGGCCACACGTTCTGCGGCAACCCGCTCGGCGCCGCCGTCGCGCGCGAGGTGCTCGCCATCTACGAGGACGAGAAGGTGCTCGAGCAGGCCGCGCGCAAGGGCGCGCGCATCGCCGCCGCGATG